>NZ_MPJE01000022.1:0-2324 GCF_001975465.1 Chlorobium sp. KB01 | reverse complement strand
TAAGCAATTGCGGTATTTTATGCCACCTTTTTTTATTGCCTTCGTGAATAATTCAGGTAACCACACTCAACAGGAAAAAAATGGACAACAAACTTTTTTCTGCCTTGAAGCCAGTTATGCCAGTGCTGGCGATGTCATTGCTGTTTGGATGTGCTACCACTGAAACGCATCAGGCGCTTGTGGTTGATAAGGTGAACAGCGCGTCAGTCAACTACACTGGTGTCAAATCGTCTCTTGTTGTCGGTAAATTCGATAACCGCTCAGGTTTTATGCGCGGGCTCTTTTCCGATGGAAACGATCGGCTCGGCAGTCAGGCAAAGACCATTCTCATCTCACATCTCCAGCAGTCGAACCATTTCAATGTCATGGATCGTGACAACATGGCTGAGGCGAAGCAGGAGGCAAATCTTGGAGGAAAAACGCAGAGCATCAAGAGTGCCAGGTATCTCATCACTGGAGATATAACGGATTTCGGCAGAAAAGAGACCGGCGACCAGCAGCTTTTCGGTGTTCTCGGTCGTGGAAAATCTCAGGTTGCCTATGCGAAAATTACGCTGAACGTGGTGAATGCTCTGACATCCGAAATAGTCTATTCAGTTCAGGGGGCGGGTGAATATGCGCTCTCCAACAGGGAGGTTATCGGTTTCGGTGGTACGGCAGAATATGATTCGACCCTTAATGGCAAGGTTCTCGATCTCGCTATCAGAGAAGCTGTGAACCGGCTTGTAGAAGGTGTGGACAATGGGGCTTGGAAACCTGAAAACTGAGTGAGATGAAAAAATCAGCTTCTCTTTTTATGATTCTGTTGCTCCAGGGTTGTGCCTCTCAGACACCGGTTCTTTACGAGTGGGGCAACTATGAGGATCTTGTGTACAAGAGTTATTCCGGTGCAGGGAAGCTTTCGCCTGATGAGCATATTCAGAAGCTCGAAGCCGATTACCAGGTTTCACGATCCAGCAACAGGCCAGTTCCTCCCGGGTATTATGCTCAGCTTGGTCTGCTGTATTATCAGACCGGCAGGCCGGATGATGCTGCAAAATCGTTTACGACCGAAGCGGAGCTGTTTCCGGAATCAAAGGTGTTCATGAATCGGCTTATCGAAAAATTGAAACAAAAGGGGAAATGATGAGATTGCTCAGAGTTGTTTCAACCTTGTCGGTTTTTTCGCTACTCGGTGGCTGTGCCTCTTCCGTGAGTAAACAGGATTACACGAATTACCGTAATTCAAGGCCTGCTTCGATTCTTGTTTTGCCTCCGGTCAACAATTCGCCAGACATAAAGGCAACCTATGGCGTTTTGTCCACAGTGACAAGGCCACTGGCTGAAGGCGGGTATTATGTGTTTCCTGTGACGCTGGTCGATCAGACATTCAAGGAAAACGGCTTGCTGAACCCTCCCGAAATGCATCAGGCGCCACTGAACAGGTTACGGGAGATCTTTGGTGCTGATGCTGTTTTGTACATAACGATCGAACAATATGGCGCTTCATACAAGGTGGTGACCAGTGACACTGTCGTAACGGCGAAAGCGCGCCTGATCGATGCAAAAACGGGTGAACAGTTATGGTCGGGCAAGGCAACGGCATCGAGTGCCGAAACCGATAGTAACAACACGAATGGACTGGCGGGTCTGCTTCTGAAAGCGGTCGTGAAGCAGGTTGTCAGCACATCAGTCGACCAGGGCCATGACATTGCAAAAATCACAAGCAGGCGTTTGCTGTCGCCCCGCTCAGACGGGCTCTTGTATGGTCCACGCTCTTCGTTGTATCAGTCAGAAAAATAGTGCTCATACTTTGTGCGCATCTGTTTTCTGTGTGTGTTGACGAGAAACAGCGAAAATCGCTTCTGAACAAAAGTCCGGAATCAATACCCGGACTTTTTTTTCGTGGTAGTGAGATGTCACGCCTAAACTAACGCAGAATACAAAGCCATTGAACTTATCCAAATCGAAATCGAAATCGAAATCGGTACCGGTACCGATTTCGATTATGTGAGTGGAACACGGTACCGATTTCGATGATCAAAGAAATTGCTACTCTTTACCGTTGTCGCGACACTACCGTCAGTCGAAGGTGACACGACAAACTGCGGTATCGGTTGTTTTGAACAGGCTTTTTCCATTTTTTATCGACAGAGTGTTGACCGGAAAACCTCCGTCGCTGTACATTGAGCGACGTGAGTTTTGTTTCAACATCAATGGGTACCTGCCATGTCGAAAACCATTATGCTGCTGGGCAGCGGAGAGCTGGGGAAAGAGTTTGTCATAGCCCCTATGTGTTAATATAGATGTCGCGTCCAACAAGGAGGCGAATTATGGAATATTCA
>NZ_MPJE01000021.1:0-13314 GCF_001975465.1 Chlorobium sp. KB01 | reverse complement strand
CCGTTTTTGTACTCTAACTCAAACGTTTGAATTCTCCAATTCACGCTGAACCAAAACAGCATGTTGCGCGCAGACGTTTTTGACCGGTGTCCGGATCAATATAGAGTCCAATTTTCCCGGTAACATCAGAGAGTTTTATCATGGTTACTTCCGATTTGTGTTTCTATCGTCATGAAAAGGCTCAACATATAAAAAAATAATACTTTTTATGTTTCTGACTCGCGAAATCAGCCAAAAATAGCTATAAAGTATATAAATAGCTTTTGTTAATTCACTTGATGCAGGTTTTGCAAAAGAGTTTCGGCGGGTAGCGTGATCATTCGGGCACAATAAACATAAAGTGGTTTCAGGCAGGAGTTGGAGATAATTTTTTTGCATCTGATTTTTCGAAAATGAGAGCGTTGATGATGAGAACAAGTCAACATCACTACTGATACGCCGGGATATGCCGTTTTCTTTCAGTTTATTTTACCACCCTCCGACGCTTCATGCTGCCGGATGCTCTGACCGTTAACGTGGAGTGAAGAGCAAACTCATTGCATCTTTCTGTGCAGTATTATTTGCGGTCGAGAGTAATAACGTTTAGCTTCAACATGTTTGATTGCAAGCCGTTCCATGCGGGTATCAATCAGAGCAAGGAGAGAGAACACTACCCTTTAACACTATGACCATCCCCGCATCCAAACCCTCTCCGGAATTTTCTGACACTCATGTTGTTACCGTGAACGGGTTTGCTGTTCATTACCGTCTCGCCGGAAGGGGAGAGCCGCTTCTGGTGCTTTTGCACGGAAGCTTTTTAAGTATGCGTTCGTGGCGGCTTGTTTTTGATGAGCTGGCGAAAACCTCTTCGGTCATAGCCTTTGACAGGCCCGCTTTCGGTTACACCTCACGTCCGTTCTCCTCAAAAGCAACGGGGGTCAGTTACGCTCCCGAGGCGCAGAGTGATCTTGTGATTACGATGATCCGGCAGCTTGGTTTCAGCAGAGCGGTGCTGATCGGGAACTCGACCGGCGGCACACTTGCGCTGCTCACGGCGCTTCGCTACCCGGAGCAGGTAGCGGGAGTGGTTCTTGTGGATGCCATGATTTACAGCGGCTATGCGACGAGCGAGGTGCCCTCATTCATGAAGCCGGCAATGAAAGCCATGACGCCGCTTTTTTCCGGCTTGATGAAGTTTCTTATTGCCCGCCTCTATGATAAGGTGATTCGTGCCATGTGGTTCAACAAGGAGCGCCTTACAGAGGAGGTTCTCAAAGCTTTTCGCCGCGACCAGATGCAGGGAGAGTGGGCGAGAGCGTTCTGGGAGGTGTTTCTGGAGACGCACCATCTCAAACTTGATGAACAACTTTTCACCATGAGGAAACCCGCCCTTGTGATTACAGGGGAGCACGATGTTATGGTTAAAAAAGAGGAGAGCATCCGGCTTTCCAATGAACTTCCGCAGGCTCAATTGGTGGTTGTACCTGATTGCGGCCATCTTCCCCACGAAGAACAGCCTGAAGCTTTTCTCAGCGTTCTGAGAGATTTTCTGAAGCGAGTTCCCTGATGCAGGAGCTGCAAGAGCAGGAAATCCGGGACAGGGATGAACCATAACGGTGATGCCGGTGTTAATGGGTAGAACAACAACCTGAAAGCGCTGTTTGTTGTATACTTGCCAGTTGAAACCTTTCTATCAGGGAGTTTACCATGTCTCTACTCTTTTCACCGGCCACACTCGGGCCGATTACTCTCCAGAACCGCATGGTCATGGCACCGATGACCCGCAGCCGCGCAACCGGAAATATTCCCAACGCGCTCATGGCGGCGTACTACGCTCAACGCAGTTCGGCGGGGCTGATCATCACCGAAGGAACATCCTCTTCACCCAATGGACTGGGTTACCCGCGCATACCCGGAGTCTTTTCCCCTGCCCAGGTCGAAGGGTGGAAAGCCATTACCGAAGGAGTTCACAAGGGAAGTGGAAAGATAGTTCTCCAGCTCATGCACTGCGGGCGGATTGCTCATCCGCTTAACCTGCCTGCGGGTGCCAGGGTGATTGCCCCTTCTGCCGTGGCCGCTTCCGGAGAGATGTATACCGATGCTGACGGGCTGAAGCCTTTCCCCCTGCCGGAAGCAATGAGTGCTCAGGATATCAAAGATGCTGTTGCCGAGTATGGAAGGGCGGCAAAAAATGCTTTCGCAGCAGGTTTTGACGGTGTTGAGCTGCATGCGGCTAACGGCTATCTGATTGAGCAGTTTATCCGTCCGAACGCAAATCTGCGCTCCGACAGCTATGGCGGTTCAGTTGAAAATCGTGCACGCTTTCTCTTTGAAGTGCTTGAAGCTGTAAGTGCGGCAATCGGCAGGGAGCGGGTCGGCATAAGGCTTTCTCCGTTCGGCGTCTTCAATGATATGCCGCTCTATGATGCTATGGAAGGGGAGTATGCATGGCTTGCCACAGAGCTCAACCGGTCAGCTCCGGCCTACCTGCATATTGTTGATCACTCCTCCATGGGTGCTCCCGTGGTGCCGGAGAGCATGAAGGCGACATTCCGCAGGGAGTTCAAGGGTGTATTGATTCTCTCCGGCGGGTACGATGCCGTGCGAGCCGAAAGTGATCTATCAGGTGGCAAGTGTGACCTCATTGCCTTCGGGCGTCCTTTTATTGCCAATCCTGATCTGGTCAAACGATGGAAAACCGGAGCACCCCTCAACACACCCGACATGGATACCTTCTATTCTCCGGGGGAGAAGGGGTATACGGATTATCCGGCGGCACCTCTATAAATCTATTCCGCGATTCGATTACTTCGTTGGGCGGTGCTCGAAATCCTCAGGTACTCCTTGTACGTTCCGGTTTCTGCGCTCCGTCCGCCTCGTACTCAAACCGCTCATTACAATTTATAGAGGTGCCGTAGTTTTTTATGGTGAAAAATTCCGCTCTGTTGAGACGATCTGTGAGCGCTCATTGTCCGGCAGCGCGGCTGCCGGTTCGGAGCCGTTGGTCAAGATCTGTTTCGGTGCGGCACCCGGCTCTATATCGAGTATCCAGAGATTTGAAGAGGCATCGCTGCTCCACCGGTTTTCCCACCGTTCAAAGAGAATCGCGCTGCCGTTGCGGATGAAAACCGGATTGGTACCGCTGGTCACCGGACTCCTTCTCTGCGTTCTCCGGTTGATCAGATGGATCGTGTCTTCAGCCGCCTCTGTCGTTGCAGGCGAGTAGCAGAGTATTCTGTGGCCCTCAGGGGAGAGAGCCGGACGCCAGTATGGAGTAGAATCCGACCCCTTCAGGGGATAGCGAAAGAGCCTTTTTCCGTTCAGATCAATGATTGCAAATCCGCCCGAAACATCACTGCCGCTCTCCTGCCAGAGTATCGACTTTCCGTCGGGCGAAAAGGCCGGGTTGGAGTAGATATAGCCTGCATCAAGCATGGCATTTTTTCTCTGCATTACCGGCCTGCATTTGCCCGTCCGGATCTCTCCAATGGTGATCGACATGGTGGCGAATGCCTGAAGCTCACCCTTTTTTCCTGCTCTGCGAAGTTCGGAGAGTCCGACGAAGAGGAGGCTTTTTCCGTCCGGTGAGAAGGCGGGATCTTCGGCGGCAAGAACTCCTTCAAAGCGCACTTTTCGGGGTGTTCCTCCTTTCGTTTCAACCATGAAGAGCTGTCCGAAGCCGGTATCCGGGTAGATCTCTTTTTCGGTTCGACGGCAAAAGGCAACCTCTTTTCCGTTCGGGGAGAGTGCAGGATGCGTGTCATGGCCGGAAGTTGTCAGCTGGCGCTGACCGGAGCCGTCGAGGCGGGCGATCCAGATGTTTCCCTTTCGCACAAAAGCGATTGTTTGGGGTGTATGGCTTCCCGGGTCAAACGCGGCGGCCTCAGTGGTCAAGAGAAGCTGAAAAGTCAGCAGAGTAAAGGTGAAAAATCGTAGAATATTCATGTGTGCAGGTGTTTCGGTATCGGGGTGAACCGGGTAATAGTGCATGCAGGAATTATCTACCTTGCCTTTGTTGTTACTTAAAAATAAGAAAAATCGAACGGTTAAGTATCTCTCTATTATTGAGCAGAAGTAACAACACTCCTTCTGTTGCCGGTACTCTTTACAAATTTCATAAAAGATGATCCTCTCTTTTCAGGAGACCACTATCGGTCGTATCGGCATTGCGGAGCGTGAAGGTGCTATCACCAACCTTTTTTTTCCTGCGGACACTCTTCCCGAAGATGCTGAAATCGGTGAAACGGAGCTGACCGGGGAGGCGTTCCGGCAGCTGAACGCCTACCTTCAGGGCTCTCTCTGCCATTTTTCACTTCCCCTTGCCCCGTCGGGCACGCCATTCATGGAGCGTGTCTGGCGGGAGCTCAGTGCTCTTGCGTACGGCACGACCTCCACCTACAGAGCGGTCGCCATTGCCGCAGGAAATGCGCGTGCTGTCCGCGCAGTCGGGATGGCCAATCATCGCAATCCTCTGCCGGTTTTTATCCCTTGTCACCGGGTCATCGGCAGTAACGGCTCTCTCAGCGGATATCGCGGAGGGGTGGCGCTTAAAAAGCTTCTGATTGAACTTGAACGCGAGACAAAAAGGCTGAAGCGCTGAATATATTTGTTTGAGCGTGCAGAGAGAGAAATAGTGAAAAATATCGTCTGTAGGTACTGAGGAGAGAGAAACCGATGCTGAATTTTTGCGGGTAAGTGGTATCCTTGTAAATTGTTGCATGTATTTCCGGCAGGCCGGGAGTGGCGGCGCATACAAGAGGATTTTTTAACGTTTCAGTGGATTAACAACAGGATATTATGAAGAACAGGGTGATACAGCGGTTTTTCCGGTTTCAGATCGTTATCGCTTTCTCTATACCGCTTCTCTTTGCCGGATGCGGCCCGTCAAAAGGCGGCAGGGATGGCGAGCAGAAGGGAACCCCCGCTCTTCCGGTGATGAGGGTTACGCCCGGAGATGCTGTGGTAACCACCTCATACTCCTCCCTGCTTGAGGGAAAGGTCAATGTGGAGATCCGTCCCCAGGTTGACGGCACACTCAGCAGAATCTATATTGATGAAGGGGCATGGGTCAAGGCGGGTCAGCCGCTCTTTAAAATTGATGACCGGCTCTATCGAGAGCAGTACAACAGTGCCCTGGCATCCCAGCATGCCGCTGAAGCTTCGCTCGTGGTTGCAAAGCTCAACGAGGAGAAACTGGTGCCGCTGGTAAAGAACAGTGTGGTCTCGGACATTCAGCTTAAAACCGCCAGGGCAAGCCGTCAGGCCTCCCAGGCCTCTGTCGAGCAGGCAAGAGCTGCGGCCCGCTCTGCACTGGTCAATGTGGATTACTCCACCGTGAAAGCACCGGTAAGCGGTTACATTGGCAGAATTCCCTTCAGGATGGGCAGTCTGGTTACCAAAAATCAGAGCCAGTCGCTGACACAGCTCAGTGACGTCAGCGAGATTTATGCCTACTTCAGCATGAGTGAACTTGATTTTATGCAGTTCCGCAACCGATATCCCGGAAGCACCATACAGGAGAAGCTCCGCCAGGTTGCGCCGCTCTCTCTGGTCATGGCGGACGGCACGGTTTTCGGCTCAAAGGGAGCTGTCGATACCATCAGCGGCGAGTTTGACCAGGCAACCGGTTCGGTCAGGATACGGGCGGTATTTCCGAATCCGGAGGGGCTGCTGCGCTCGGGAAACACCGGCAAGGTTGTTCTGGAGTCGATCTATCATAATGTGCTGCTTGTACCGCAGGCGGCGACGGTTGAGCTGCAGGACAAGGTTTTTGTCTTTCTTCTCGGCAGCGGCAACCGGGTCAAAAAGCAGGCGATTACCGTTACCGGCAAGAGCGGTAACAACTATATCGTCGGTTCCGGCCTGAAGGCGGGCGAGATGATTGTAACTGCCGGTACGGAAAAACTTCCGGATGGCACAGTGATAAAACCGCTCATCGCTGCTCCGGCGGCAGCGGCAGCAAAAGAGTGAAGAGAGAAAAAAAAAGTTCCGTAACGGATTGAAGGCGCTAAACCAGAGACTATTCATGTTTGAACGTTTTATATCAAGGCCGGTTCTTGCTACCGTCATATCGATCATTCTGGTTATTCTCGGCCTTGTCGGCATCAACCAGCTCTCTATTACCCGTTTTCCCGATATTGCGCCTCCGAGTGTTTCGGTGAGTGCGAGTTATTCCGGTGCCAGTGCTGAAACCGTTGGCCGTTCGGTTGCTCCTCCGCTTGAAGAGGCGATCAACGGGGTTGAAAACATGACCTACATGACCTCAACCTCCGCCAATGACGGATCGCTCTCCATTTCGGTCTTTTTCAAGCAGGGCACCAATCCCGACCAGGCGGCGGTCAATGTTCAGAACCGGGTGGCCCAGGCGGCAAGCCGCCTCCCGGCGGAGGTCAATCAGATCGGCGTCTCGACCGTCAAGCGTCAGAACAGCCAGATCATGCTGATCACGCTCTCAAGCAGTTCAAAGGCCTATGACCAGATCTTCCTTCAGAACTATGCCAAGATCAATATTGTCGATGATCTGGCCCGTGTGCCCGGTGTAGGGCAGGTTTCGGTTTACGGCAACATGGATTATGCCATGCGCATCTGGCTGCGCCCGCAGCAGATGGCGGCCTATAAGGTGACACCGCAGGAGGTCGCAGCTGCAATCCAGAGCCAGAACCTTGAGGCGGCTCCGGGCTCCTTCGGCGAGAACAGCAGCGAGGCGATGCAGTATGTGATGAAGTACAAGGGGAAGAATGCCTATCCCGGCGATTATGAGGATATGGTGATCCGTGCCAATCCCGACGGATCGCTGCTCAAACTCGGCGATATCGCCCGTATCGAGTTCGGCGCCTATCGCTATACGGTCAATACCAAGGCCAACGGCCAGCCCGGTGTGGTGATGGCGGTCTATCAGGCGCCGGGTTCAAACGCCAACAAGGTTGAGACCGGGCTTCGCAAGGTGCTTGAGAAGGCCGCAGGTGCCCTGCCTGCCGGTGTCAGCTATTCGATTCCCTTCAGCTCCAAAAAGGTGGTTGACGAGTCGATTGTACAGGTTGAGCATACCCTTGTTGAAGCCTTTCTGCTGGTCTTTTTTGTGGTCTTTCTCTTTCTGCAGGATCTCCGCTCCACCATTATTCCGGCCATTGCCGTTCCGGTCGCCATTGTCGGCACCTTTTTCTTTATGAACCTCTTCGGTTTTTCCATCAACGTGCTGACCCTTTTCGGGCTTGTGCTCGCTATCGGAATTGTGGTTGATGATGCCATTGTGGTGGTTGAGGCGGTCCATGCCAAAATGGAGCAGAAGAACTATCCGGCCAAGGTTGCCACGGTTTCAGCCATGCGCGAAATTACCACCGCGATTGTCACCATAACGCTGGTGATGGCTTCAGTCTTTCTGCCGGTTGGCTTTCTGCATGGTTCGACCGGTGTTTTCTACCGCCAGTTTGCCTTTACGCTTGCCATTGCCATTCTGATCTCTGCGGTCAACGCCCTTACCCTGAGCCCGGCTCTCTGCGCTCTTTTTCTCACCAATCTCCATGATGCGAAAGGGGAAGGGAGGCATGGAAAAGTGAAAAAATTCGGTGCATTCGGCCACCGGTTCTTTACCGCGTTCAACACCGCGTTTGACGTGCTGAAGCGAAAATATCTCGGCGCCCTTGTCTATCTGATCCGCAACAAGCGCGTCACCTTCGGCTTTCTCGGTTTGCTGGTTGTGCTCTCCTTTGTGATGTTCAGGGTGACACCGACGGGATTTATTCCGGATGAGGATAACGGTTTTGTAATTGTCTCCGTAACCCTCCCTCCCGGAGCATCATTTGCCCGTACCCAGGCGGTCATGGACAGGGCCTCGGCAACCCTCGCTACCATTCCTGCGATAGAAAAGGCGATCTCGGTTGCCGGTATCAATATTCTTTCCAGAAGTTCATCCCCCTCGTCGGGTCTGCTTTTTGTGCAGCTCAAGGAGCCGGGGGAGCGCGGGCCGGATGGAAACATCAAAAAAGTTCTGGCAACAATTTCAAGAAAGCTTTCCGGAAGGGAGGGCTCCTTCTTTGCGCTTGCCCAGCCTACTGTTCCGGGTTTCAGTACCGTCAGCGGTCTTGAGTTTGTGGTGCAGGATCGTCGCGGCGGCGGGCTTGATAAACTCGGCAGTGTTGCGCAGGGCTTTATCGGAGAGCTGTTGAAACGACCTGAAATTGCCGCGGCCTTCACCACCTTCAAGGCAACCAACCCCCAGTTTGAGCTTGTGGTGGACAACGTCAAGGCTGCCCAGCTCGGCGTCAATGTCAAGGAGCTTCTCTCCGTCATGCAGGTTTACTATGGCAGCTCGCAGGCATCGGATTTCAACCGGTTCAGCAAGTACTACCGGGTGATCATGCAGGCCGAACCGGGGGAGCGCTCCGAACCAGCCTCCCTGAACTCCATTTTTGTCAAGAGCTCAGGCGGTAGCATGGTACCGGTCTCGTCACTCATCACCCTGAAGCGGGTCTACGGCACCGAATCGGTTGACCACTTCAACATGTTCAATGCCGTGTCGGTCAACGCCATGGTCAAGCCGGGTTTCTCTACCGGCCAGGCGATCAAGGCCGTTGAAGAGCTCTCCAGAACCGCTCTTCCGGCAGGCTACACCTATGACTGGAAGGGACAGAGCCGTGAAGAGCTTGAATCAACCGGCGGGCTGCTTTTTATCTTTCTGCTCTCCGTTGTTTTTGTCTACTTTCTGCTTGCCGCGCTCTACGAGAGCTATCTTTTGCCCCTTGCGGTGATGTTCTCCATTCCGACCGGTCTGCTCGGGGTCTTTATCGGTATCAAGCTCGCCGGGGTTGAGAACAATATCTATGTACAGGTGGCGGTTATCATGCTTATCGGGCTTCTTGCCAAGAACGCCATTCTGATTGTCGAGTTCGCCCTGCAGCGCAGGGTTGCCGGAAGTTCACTCTCCGCTGCGGCAATTGAGGGTGCCAAAGCGAGGCTGCGGCCGATTCTTATGACTTCACTTGCCTTTGTAGCCGGCCTGCTCCCGCTCCTCTTTGTGACCGGCCCTGCGGCCCAGGGGAACCACTCCATCGGCGCGGCGGCTATCGGCGGTATGTTTGTGGGTATGGTGCTCGGTATTCTGGTTGTACCGGTTCTTTTTGTCACCTTCCAGCATCTTCAGGAGCGTATTACCGGCCCTGCGGCAGCCATTGTGGAGGCCGGAGAGCTGCTTGACAAGGTTGAGCGCGGGGAGAACAAGAGCGTTGCGAATTTGTTATGACGGGTAATGAGTGCATCAAGAGATTTTCTATGAGAAAAGCAGGTAAACGGGTTTTCCCGGGAGTCATTTTTTTACTGATCTCCCTGGCTGTAACGGCATGCAGCAGCGTCGGAAGCTATAAAAAGCCGGAGGTGGCTATGCCCCGGGCTTATCGCGGCGGTGAACGCCCAGGAGCGGGTGCGGCTGATTCAGCTCTTGCCCTTTTGCCCTACAGGAGTTTTTTTGCCGATAAAACGCTTTGTCTGCTCATTGACAGCGCCTTTGTGAACAACATTGACATGCAGGTGGCGCTCAAAAATATTGACTATGCCAGTCAATCGCTTGGCTCTGCCCGGCTCGGAGTGCTGCCGACACTGAATCTCGGAGTCCAGAGTAGCCGTACCAGCCCTTCCGATAACGGGGTCAAGACCAATCTTCATGACAACTCGCTTTACGTCTCCTCATCATGGGAAGTGGATATCTGGGGGAAAATCCGCAGCAGAAAGAGCTCGGCCCTGGCCGGTTACCTGAAGACAGGGGAGGCGGCAAAAGCGCTCCGTACCCGGCTTGTGGCTGACGTTGCGGCAGGATATTACAATCTGCTCATGCTTGACCGGCAGCTTGAAAGCTCAAGAAAAAACCTTGCCATTGCCGATACGACCCTGAAAATGATCGCTCTTCAGTACGATGCCGGTCAGGTAACGATGCTTGCCGTTCAGCAGCAGGAGTCGTTACGGCAGTCGATAGCGGGCTCCATTCCGGCGATTGAGCAGAAAATAAGCGCGCAGGAGAGTGCGCTCAGCATCCTCTGCGGCCGGATGCCCGGAGCCATTCAGCGTGACCCGGCGCTCTTTGCCCTCAAAGTGGCGGACGAGCTGCCTTCCGGAATACCCTCCGCCCTTCTGCAGAACCGTCCGGATGTTCGGGCCGCCGAGCTGGCAGTCAGAGGGGCACATGCCGATATGGGTGAGGCGGAAGCATCGCTCTACCCTTCGCTGACGCTTACGGCTACCGGCGGGCTTGAAGCGTTCAGAACAAGCCAGTGGTTTACCGTTCCCGGCTCTCTCTTCGGTGTGCTTCAGGGTGCGCTGGTGCAGCCGGTATTTCAGCACGGTCAGTTGCAGGCACGATATCAGCAGACAAAAATCAAACGGGATCAGGCGGAGCTGGAGTTCAAGCTTTCGCTGCTCAAGGCGGTCGGAGAGGTTTCGGATGCGCTGGTTCAGCTCGACAAGGTAAAAGTGCAGGAGAGCATGGCTACAGAGCGAGTTGCAACGCTGCATAAAGCGGTTTCCAATGCAGGGATGCTTTTCAAGAGCGGCATGGCAACCTATCTTGAAGTTATGGTTGCCCAGACCAGCGCCCTGCAGGCGGAGCTTGACCTTGCCTCAGTGCGGCGTCAGCATCTTACGGCGATGTCAGAGCTCTACCGTGCGCTCGGCGGCGGCTGGCGATAGCGGATAAAACGAGAGGCCACCATGCAGTCAGAACTGATTGAAAACAGGGTTTTTGAGAGAGTCTCCCTCACAGGAAACCCGCTCCTGAAAGGGGTCTATGAAGAGTGCAGCTTCATCACGTGTGACGCAAACAGGGCAGATCTGTCGGGAATTACCTTCAGGAACTGCTCGTTCGATGGGTGCGATTTAAGCCTTGCGACATTGCGCAGCAGCCTGCTGCAGGATGTGCAGTTCAGGAGCTGCAAGCTGCTCGGCGTGCAGTTCTCGGAGTGCAAGGGGTTTCTGTTGAAGCTTGATTTTGAGGAGTGCATGCTGAAACTGGCGCTTTTCAGCCAGTTAAAGCTGAAAAATATCCGGTTTAAGAACTGTGATCTTCAGGAGGCTGATTTTACCGATACCGATCTCACCGGAGCAATTTTTGAAGAGTGCGATCTGCTGCGGACAACCTTTCTGAAGAGCAATCTTGAGCAGGCCGATCTCCGATCAGCCTTCAACTACTCCATTGATCCCGAAAGCAACCGCCTGAAAAAAGCCCGCTTTCTTATCCCCCAGGTTATCGGTCTGCTCGACCGGTATGATATCATCATTGAGTGATGTTCAAGCCCAATATTGGCAGCCCACAACGAAGTCGCGAGTGGAAGAGGATTTGGAGCACCGCCGAACGGGGTAATCGAATCGCGGAAGAGATTTATCGTGATGCCCATAAAAATATGATGCGGAAAGAGATGAACTGTTGCTATCTCTTGTATGTTATTTATTGAAAGATGTGAAATGAAGTTATTGCAATCAGTATCAGGAAGGTGAGTAAAATGGAACGTTCAGAATATAATGCAACGGTTACGGGTAAAATTATGGTTACTCCGGACCTTATGATTCTCAGGGTTGATACCGATGAACCTCGAAAGAAGTTTGAGGCCGGTCAGAACATGTTGCTCGGCCTTTACGGATTTGAGCCTCGCTCATCGAATTCCGAGCCCGAAACGGCGCCTGCGGATCCGGAAAAACTTATAAAAAGGCCCTACTCCATCGCTTCTGCAAGGAGCGAGACCAGACAGCTTGAGTTTTATATTTCACAGGTCAAGTCAGGACAGCTTACGTCCAGGTTGTTTAATCTCAACACCGGAGACCGGCTTTTTGTCGGCACCTCCATAACCGGAATATTCCGTCTTGATGAGACCCCGGACGGCAGCGATATTGTGATGGTGGCGACCGGCACCGGTATTGCCCCCTACATCAGCTTTCTTCGATCTCATATTATCGAAAGGCCCGAGAGCAAGATGGTGGTGATTCAGGGTGCGGCGCACCGTTGGGATTTGGGTTATTACAGTGAACTGACCTTTCTTGAAAAGAGTTTTGCCAACTTTTTCTATGTACCGACACTGACCGATGCTGATGAGGGGTGGGATGGTTACCGGTTATGGATTGAGGAGCTGTTAAAAAAAGATGTACTGCAGAATGAGTACAACATCTCGCCCGATCCTGAACGCACACACTTTTTTGTCAGCGGAAAGCCGGATATGGTGGCTCACGTTTCGGATTGGCTTGAGGGGTACGGTTACAAACGGCACCATCCTGATGATCCTGGGGAACTCTACATCGAGGAGTTCTGAGCGTATTGACGGCTTAAGGAAAAGCTCTTTTGGGCTTTTGACCAAATCAAAAAAGGGAAGGCTGATACTTCATTAGCCTTCCCTTTTTACTGCCCCGATTCTCATAATGGAACCGGAGCGTCTACGCTTTTAGGTGTTATATGGTCTGTGCGGTGATCGTGAACGATCCTGTGTGCGTACCGGACTCTGTTGTATTCGAGAAGTTGAGGGTCATCTTGACATCACCGACTGTCTGGGTCTGGCCGGTAACACCACGCAACTGGGTGGTAATGGTGGCGCCTGATACCGCTCCGCTTACACCATTGGTTGAGGCCAGTCCGTAACCGCTAACCCCGATCTTTGAAGTTGAACCGACTCTTGTTGCTGTGAAATCAGTTCCGGTAATTGATACGGTTGCGGTTCCGCTGCTTGACAGTCCGGCAATCGCCCATGCATTCTTAAGCGTGATGTTGGCGGATGTTGGGCCGACCTCTGTTGCCGATGCCGCAAGTGTCTGTGAAGTATCACCCAGAGTGGTCCAGGTGGCCGACAACGGTGAACCGGTCTGCGATGAACTTGCTGATGTTGCGGAGAAGTTCAGCGCAACGGCACTGTAGTAGTGCAGAACAAGGTATTCAGGCATCGTAACGGTGACCGTGGTTGTTCCCGACTGGGTTACTGCTGCTTCGGCTGATTTTGGCATTGCGCTCATTGCGAGAAGTGCTGCACCCAAAGCTATAGTCCTGATTGTTTTAAGGTGTTTCATGGTGTTGCTCCTTTTGGTATGGTCGTTTGTTTTAATTTCTCTGCATGTAATGCATCAACTCCCGTGCCAAAGATATTTCCGGCAAACAATTCCGGCTTCTCATATCGCCCGGTAACCGTTGCTATCTCGTTGTTTTGTGGGATAATGCAGATAAAAAGAGTCCATTTTTCAGATGAAAAAGCACTCAATTGCTCTCAGTCAGAAACGGCTGTTTCAGGTGCAATAGTGGGGGAGCGGTTGTCTCATATTGTAACCTGAATAATTCATGAGCAACGGGCGCAGGAGATTTTCGAAGTAAAAGTCCGA
>NZ_MPJE01000020.1:0-4102 GCF_001975465.1 Chlorobium sp. KB01 | reverse complement strand
TCTATTTTATTATCATAACCTACAGGGATTTATTTTTTCAACAGTTGGACACCAGTGATCAAGAATCACTATAACAAAACCGCTCATTCGCTGAAACGGCTTGAAGTAATTGTTGAAGCGGCAGTGCTGTCGGGCTCGGATGTTCACGACAGGGAGAGTGATAAATCCACTCCGGACCCTGTTTTTGATCCGAAGGGCAAAACCGCAGCTATACTTGTTAACGGCTTTAATGGACTTGGGTTGCATACGCTCTTCAGCGTCTTCCGTCTCTTTGGAAACAGCTACAAAAATTATGTGTTTGTTGAAATCGGCTCCATTGATGCCGGAAACTTCAAGGGGGCGGATGAAATTGACCATCTCGGCAGTTTTGTTCGCAACGAGACATCCAAATACATGGACTATATGAAAGCGCACGGCTACTATTCGGAAGCATACTACTCCATCGGAACGGATGTGGTTGACGAAGTCAACAAGCTTGTTCCTGCTATTACCGAAAAGTTTCCGGATATCGTCTTTTTCGGAGGTCAGCTTGTCTTCAGCAAAGAGTCCCTGATGGACCGCTGGCTGCACAATTACACGGTTTTTGCCATACAGAGGAACCTCTATGTTTACGGCATTCCCTTTGTGATTTTGCCGATCAAGGTTTGACACTCCATCTCTGCACCCGCAACTCCTAACGGTAACGGAGGCTCATGATCATCGGGATACGTCAGAAACTTTTGCTCGGATTCAGCGGATTGCTTGTTCTGGTGCTTGTCATGGGTGCGCTCACGATCCGACAGATAGATTCACTTGGCGGAGCAATTGACATCATTCTCCGGCAAAACTATCGGAGTGTGATTGCTTGCCAGAAAATGAAAGAGTCTCTGGAGCAGATTGACCGGGGTGTTCTTTTGACTTTTACCGGTCATTACGATGAGGGATTGATCTCAATCCGGCTGCATGAAAAGAACTTCCGGAATGCACTGCAGATCGAGCTTGGTAACATTACCTTGCCCGGCGAACATCAGAAAGCGATGCGTATCAGGGCACTCTTTATCGAATATTCCAGGGTTATTGATCTTGTTACTGACCAGTCCCGGGATCTTTCACTTAGGCAGAAACGATATTTCCAGACTCTTCTGCCACTCTTTCAGGAAATCAAACAGTTTTCCGGAGAGGTTCTTGAGATGAACCAGGCGAATATGAACCGGGCCAATGACAGTGCACGCCGCATGGCGGCATCTGCTCATAACACGATGCTTGCCGTAATTCTGGCCTGTGCTGTTATTGCGCTTCTCTTCAGTTCTCAGGCACATCGCTGGATTCTCATGCCTATTAAAAAACTGATCGCTTCTGCTGAAGAGATCAGCAGGGGGAACCTTGATCTGGTGCTTGACACCACCTCAAACGATGAGATCGGACAGCTCTCGAGGTCATTTAACGACATGGCGGCGACCTTGCGCAAGATGCGTAAAACCGATATGGATACCCTTCTCAGAACCCGAAGTGCCACACAGGAGGTGTTCAAGGCTCTGCCTGTGCCGATAGCTGTACTCGACCAGAACGGAGAGATTGAAGTATCGACCGAAAATGCGGAGAACTATTTTGGTCTGAAGCCCGGCGTAAATGTTTATGATCTTGGACACGAGTGGATGACGGAGTTGTTGCAGAACAAGGAAAAGCAGGAGTATGGCGGTGACACGCTCGGGAACAAGCGCTATATCCAGCATTTTGCCGGAAACCGGGAGAGCTTTTTTCTGCCACAGGCAGTGCCTGTACCCGCCGGAACAGCCCTGATTCTCAGGGATGTCACGCAGATTATAGAGCAGCTTGAGCTGAAACGAAGTGTTATTGCGACCGTTTCCCATCAGCTTCGAACACCGCTTACTTCACTCAGAATGTCGATCTATCTTCTGCTTGAAGAGCGCATCGGCACGCTGAACAGCAAACAGGCCGAGCTGCTGCTGGCTGCGCGTGAAGAGAGTGAACGACTCTCACATATACTTGATGATCTGCTCGACCTCAACAGGATAGAGTCCGGTAAAGCACATTTGAACATTCAGCCGGCATCTCCTTTTCGTCTCGCGACAGAAGGTGTCGATCCATTTACAGCAGAAGCCCGCGACAAACGGGTGAATCTTGTAAACACGGTTCCGGAAGGAGTATCGGAAGTTATGGCCGATCCGGAGCGAATCCGCCATGTTTTTGCCAATCTTTTGTCCAATGCTCTGCGATTTACTCCACCTGAGGGATCAATAACCGTAAGTGCTTGTGAAGATGAGGATAACGTCAGGTTTTCTGTTGCAAACAGCGGTGAGGGTATCGCTTCTGAACATCTGGAGCACCTTTTTGAACAGTTTTACCGGGTGCCCGGACAGCGGGACGAGAGTGGAATCGGGCTGGGGCTCTCCATTGTCAAGGAGATTGTAGAGGCTCATGGCGGGACTGTTGGCGCTGAGAGCAATCCCGAAACCGGCTCCATTTTTCATTTCACGTTGCCTGTTTTTTCCCCTTCCAGGGCTTGAAAACAGAGATAAAGATGGTGATGAGCAGCACCAGAACCTGAAGGGTGCCGAACATGAGGTTCATCTGCTGATTGTAGAGGTACGCGGGATCAGAGAGTGACGTGATGCCGATTTTTCCGGAAATCTCCATCATGGCGGTCTCCCAGGGGCCAAGGCAGAAGGTTCCGAAAAGAATTGCCGTGAGAGTTACAATCCACTTGAAGGTCAGCCAGTTGTGTTTGAAGAATCCCCATTGGGTAAAGATGGAGTAGCAGAGGCCGGTGAGCAGGCTTCCGATGGCACCGGGAACTACCACGATGTTCATATCGACATGATGAATGCTCCGGTTTATTCCGAACAAAACCCCGCCGTCAGTCACATCACGTTTCAGGAAATAGAGTGCCAGAAGGGAGATTGCTCCTCCTATCCATGAGCCAACAGCAATGAGATGAAACCCTTTCAGCCATTTTACCCCTTTCGGCGACAGGTTCGGCATAGCTATACTCTTGAAATTAAATACATTATCGAACTATACGGACGATCCATGTTATAAACCGCTTATGCCTGATATAGTGATGTGCTATAAGTATAGCATGAAATATAATCGAAACGCGGTGTAAACGATAACGTGCAGTGGATCAAAAACGAGGGGAGTGCTGAAAAATGCCCGCCGGCTTTATACCTTGCAATACATACCAGCGGGCAAATCTCAAATGAGCTAAAGCCTAACGGGTCATGTCACCGTACTCAAGAGTAGGTTGCGGCGTCCAGGTGAATGACTGAATCGGCTGGCCGGTAAGCGTGTAGTTGTAGAGCTTGTTTGCTCCACTGATGTAGACGTCATTGTTTGAGCCACCAACTATTCCACCGATATCGAACGGGGTCTGGACAAACGAGTACTGGTTCAGAGTGACGAGATCCCTGATGGTGAACCCTTTTTGTGAGCCACTGTATGTGGCAAGAAGCCTTCCGCAGATAACTGCAACATCGGTATAGATAATTCCCGGATCAGGAAAGGTCATGACCTTAAGAAGTACGCCGTTTGTGCTATACCGGTACAATCTGTTGCCGGATGCCAGATAGAGATCATTGTTTAACCCTGCTGCAATACCATTGATGCTGAAGCCGGTCTGGTAAAAAGCGAGTTGATTCAAACCAAGATCGCGAACAGTAAATCCCAACTGAGAACCGTTGTATGATGCGTAAACCCTGTTACCGCGAACAGCAATATCTGTGTAATTTATCCTGTCGTCAGGAAACTGCATATCCTTTAGCTGAGATCCTGTGGTGATTGAATAGTTATAGATGTGATTCTTATTGACCATGTAGACATTGTTATCCGGACCTGCCGCAACGCCATTGACGGGGTGGAGAGTCGGGATCACGCCAACCTGCACCAAATTCAGGGTTCTGATCGTAACGCCTTGCTGGGCTATGTTGTAGGCTGCAATGATGTTGTTTGCCAATACAACCCCGGAGATATTGAGAAAAAGGCCAAGCAGAACAGAAATCCGGAAAAGCAGGGATAAACCAGATGTTTTTTTCATGTTGCCTCCGCAATAAAGAATCCTCGCAGCAGAGCTACGAGGTATTAAAAGAGGCGTAATTGCTGTGAA
>NZ_MPJE01000019.1:0-81415 GCF_001975465.1 Chlorobium sp. KB01 | reverse complement strand
AATTAGCGGGACTTGCCCTCCCTTTTTTTATTGCCCTCGTGAATAATTCAGGATAAAAGGTATTATTGCTGTGCCTGATCTTTTTTGCTGAAGAAGATCATATCCACGCCTACGGTTACCAGCAGATTTACCAGAACTGAAACAGAGATATACCATGTCCATGCAAGTCCCATAAATTTCAGAACAAAGACGATGCCCATACTCGCAATCAATCCCGCACCCAGACTTGCTGCATGAAAGTTGCGTTTGCTTTTTGAAAGGAGAAAGAGTCCCAGCAGGCCGCCATAGGTAAACGATGCTATTTCAAGCCCGACCATAACAATGGCATTGCTGCCGGTATCAAACAGAAGCGCGATGATGATCAGCAGCACCGCCCAGAAGAGTGAGATTACCCTTGAAAAGCCAAGCGAACCCTTTCCTCCGAGGATATCGTTGACTGTTGAGGATGCCAGAGAGTTGATTGCCGAGCTGTGCGTTGACATTGCGGCAGATAATACTCCGGCGATCAGCAGCCCTTTCAGTCCGGCCGGAAGATGGTGAACAATAAAAAAGGCGAATTCCCGGTCTTTTTCCATTGGCGCGCCGTGCATGAAAACCGAGATGAGGGAGCCTGCAAACAGAAAAACAGAGAACTGGAAAAAAACAAAAAATCCGCTGCCGATCATCGCTTTTCTTGCCGATCGCAGATCCTTGCAGCCGAGCACACGCTGCACCATCATGTAATCGACGCCGTGAGACGAGAGAGAGAGGAGAATACCGCCGACAAAGGCACTGATAAAGGTGAGCGGATTGGTTAAAATATGGGGATCGGTGTTGATAATCTTCAGTTTTCCGGCTGCGAGGAGTGAGGTTATTATTGACGGGAGCCCCTGGTCTATGCTTTGGAGAAGGAAGAGAATTGAAAGAATGCCCCCGAGGAGATAGAGACTGAACTGAAAGCTTTCAAGCCAGACAACAGCCTTGATTCCGCCGGAAAGGGTATAGACGAGCGTGACAATACCGATAATCATGACCGCAAGCGGAAGTGACCAGCCGGTAACAACCTGTACAACAACACCTGCTGCAAGAAACCTGATGGCATCACCGAGAGTTCTGGTAACAAGAAAAACGATGGAGGCCACTTTCTGCATGCCCGGGCCGTAGCGTAAGCCGATAATCTCATAAATGGAGCTGACCCCATGCTTGAAGTACATGGGCAGAAGAATAAGGCTGACAAGGACTCTTCCGACAATGTAGCCCATGGCAAGCTGAAGGAAGGTCCAGTCACCCCGGTAGGCAAGACCGGGAACACTGACAAAGGTCAGAACCGAGGTTTCGGATGCGACAATGGAGAGCATTGATACGATCCAGGGCAGATTGTGGTTGCCGAGGAAGTAGTCTTTACTGCTTTTATTGCTTTTTCCATGCCAGAGACCGAAGAGTGTATTGCCTGCCAGAAAGAGGACGATGATTGCAAGATCGATTGGCTGCATGGTCTGAATATTCCGGGGAGGTTAGTAAAAAAGGGTTCGTTGATGGATGTTGACCAAACGAGAGCATCTTCCAGCATATTAATCATAAAGATGGAACTGCTGCCTGTCCTGTTGAAAGCTCTTTTCATCCTCCTGCCATGATGCAGGCAAGCTGACAGGCTCCACTCCGCTCTGTATCGACCTGCGAATGGTGCTGTTTCCGGCCAGAAGATCAAATGCCGGAATGGTGTCGTTGAACTCGTATACGCCGCTTAAAAACCGGAGCTGCTCGCCATAGAGCTTCTGCAGCGCTGCGGTCATGGACACGGCTGTGGAGAATGAGCGGAACCGGGTATGATCGGTTACCTGCAGCCAGATTCCGCCGCACACTTCACCCGAGAACTTGTGAAATGTCGGCTTGTACCATGTCGGGCGGAAAAGAACCCCTTCGAGCCCGTATTTACGGCACTGCAGGGCCAGCTCTTCAGGGTTGATGAATGGCGCGCCGGAAAGCTGAAACGGAGTTGTGGTTCCTCTTCCTTCTGAGATGTTCAGCCCCTCAAAGAGGCACATACCGGGGTAGACCTCGGCAGTTGCAAATGTCGGCATGTTCGGGGATGGAGGGATCCAGGGCAGGCCGGTTTCCGGAAAAAGCATGGAGCGCTGCCACCCCTCCATTTTCATGACGGTGAGGTTCAGATCAAGCTTTTTGAAATCCCGGTAGAGCAGCGCCAGCTCTCCGGCGGTCATGGCATGACGGACCGGAACGGGGAATATGCCCACAAATGATTTGTAATCCATATCGAGCATCGGGCCTTCTACAATCGTCCCCCCGAGGGGGTTCGGGCGGTCAAGCACCATGATCTCGCTCTCTTTTCCGGAAAGAACCTCCATGAAGAGTGCAAGGGTGTTGACGTAGGTGTAGTAGCGGGATCCGACATCCTGAATATCGAAAAGTATCAGGTCGAGATCGTCGAGGAGAGAGCGGTCGGGCAGCAGCGTTTCGGACGAGTCACCATAGAGGCTGACCACTTCACAGCCAAGTTCCGGCTGGTAATTGACAGCAATCTGGTCCTGTTCGGTAGCAAAGAGCCCGTGTTCCGGCGAAAAAATCCGCGCTATCCTGATCCCTTTCTCCTTCAGGAGGTTCCATGAGTATTGCAGATCAGGTGTAACGGAAGTCTGATTGACAATCAGACCGACTCTCCGGTTGCGAAACCGTTCACTCTCTCTGAGCAGCATATCCAGTCCTGTTGCTACCATGTTCTGTCCTGTTTTAGTTGGGGTTACCCATTATAGTGGTATGAAAGGGGTCGACCACGGAGTTGATGATGGTTGTTCCCGCCCTGACCTCTGTTTCAGGCAGCAGCACCGAATCGGTTATGGTACACCCCGGACCGATTTTGCATCCCCTTCCAATGACCGAGCCTGAAATCAGGGCATCAGGGCTGATTTCGGCGGCGGGTGAGATCCGGTGCGGTTCCATGCCGATCGCCCGTTTCATGGGGGCGCCCATCCGGGAAATAATTGACTCCCGGTCAAGATTTGCTTTCCAGTAGCTCGCCATGGTACCGATATCCATCCATACCCCTTCATGCTGATAGTAGCTCAGCCCGCCGTTATCGACAAGCCCGGTAAATCCGGTATCGACAATTCCCGAGAAGCCGTTTTGCAGATAGCTGAATATTTCCGGAGTCAGTACCGCTGTTCCGGTATAGATAAAAGAGGAGACGAGGCCGGAATTGCGAAGGTTCCGAAAATCCTTTACCAGCCCCTCTTCAATGCCTATATACCCTATGGAGGCGGCTTCGGGTGTTTCAAAAAGGGTAAGGGTTCCGGCTCGTTTTGATTGCCGGTGATGTGCTATAAGAGCGGTGAAATCTATATCGGTAATAATATCACTGTTGACGAGAATAAATTCACTGTCGCCAAGCAGCTTTTCGCACTTTTTCAGTCCCCCTCCGGTTCCCAGAATTACCGGTTCTTCTGAAAACGATATCTCCAGATCACTGAGCTTGCTTGCATCGATAAAGCGCCTGATCGTATCGGCATGGTGGTGTGTGTTGCAGATAATCTCCCTGATCCCCGCCTGCTTCAACAGATAGAAGGTATAGAACAGGCATGGAATGTTGAGAACCGGAATCAGAGGTTTCGGAATGTGATCGGTCAGTGGTTTCAGCCTGGTACCGAAACCCGCCGCAAGGACAAATGCTTTCATTGCCTGTTTTCTTCAATAATTGCATGCAGGAGTTTTCCCGCCTTTTTCAATTCGGATCTTGCGTCGATATAATCAGGGATGTAACGCAGTGTTGGCGCTATGGAGTGCTCAAACGTACGGTTTTTTTTGACCCTGGTCTGATAGCAGAATGTGCCTATTGCCTTGATATTGCGCTGAAAAGCCATGATATCAAAATAATAAAGGTATTCGTCAAAGCTCATTGATGTTATGCCGCCAAGCCTGAGCTCATGATAGTGGAGGGCTTTCAGCTCTTCGGTGAGATCCGGCTCAAGCGAGACGTAGGAGTCTCGCAGCAGCGAGACGGCATCATATTGCGGAAGCCCCATACGGGCATCCTGAAAATCAATAATCACCGGCTTGCCCTGGTGAATCAGTATGTTTCGGCTGTGAAAATCCCGATGGTTCAGCACAAAGTGCTCCGGTTTGACGAGTATCGCTGCTATGGTTTCAAATTCATGCCGCAAGCTGCCGATCAGATTCGGGTCCATTTGTGGAGCAAAATAGTCAAGCAGGCCGTGGGTGATAAAGAAATCAAATTCAAACATGAGTTTTTCGCGGTCAAAACTGATGTTGAACGGAATCTTCTTCTGATCATCACAGATTGACTGGAGCCGGATGAGCGTTCTGATAATCTCCCGGTACCGGTCGGGAATGGTTTCTGCAGCCGGTGAACCGAAAAGATTCTTAAGCAGCAGGTCTCCGCAGTCTTCAAGAAGGAGCAGCCCTTTTTTTTCATCAACAGCAATGACTTCCGGAACAGGAATTGAGTTTCTGCTGAACAGTGCGTGCATCAACAGAAAAGCATACTCCTCTTTTGCCCTCTCTTCAAATGCAGGATCGTAGCAGGCAATTACGGTATTGCCCGGCGCTGTAACCCTGAAATATTGACGACTTGATGCATCGCCCTGAATTTTTGTGATTGAGAGGCTCTTGCGGGATCCGGATGCGAAGAGTGAGGCGATATTATCCGTTATGGTCATGCGGCAACGGTCTCGGGGTGTCGTTATAACAGTCAGAAATCCATTGAGGAATGCAAAAAAAAAGCACCCTATGCGGTATGCATACGGTGCTTTTTCAGGAAATTCAAGCGCTTACTTTTTAGGAGCAATAGCTGCTGAAATGTTCTGCAAAACCTGGTTGAAGGTGTTCAGGAGGTTTCCAGCAAGGTCGGTAGCTGTTTTACCAAGAGGCTCGATCAGCTGGGTTGCAGTTTTGATGCCGTTGTTCAGGATTTCAATCTGCTGCTGTCCAAGTTTACCGACGGTATCGAGCAGGTTGCTGATTGCGCCTGATACATCGTTTGATCCGTTTGACATGGCTGTTATTGTTTAGGTTAATTGAAAGAGGTATGGTTTAAAAACTGATTCCGCTATTTACTTACGGATTTTAATCAAGTTAAAACATTTTACTTTGTAGAGCAAATAGAAAAAAGGCCGGAACAGTTTCTTGCCCTCTTCCTGCCGAACTTCAAAACCCACTAAAGACGGGTCGTGCGGCACCCTCTTTTTGCTCTGTCGCCTTTCAACGCCCTTACATAGTGTTCAAACGTATGAAAAGAATCAATGCCTGAGATGCTTTATTAGTTGCAAATTCCGGGTTCGTGCCGGTTTGCCCCGGCTATTTTTGGGTGTCGCACTTCTTGTTGAACTGTTTTATGTGATATATTACCACACTACACAAAAAAACATAAACAGCGTTAAGCGGATGCGGAGTGTTTTCGCTGTTTGATAGAGCAACATTTATCCTTTTTGTTGATGAGAGCTGTTATTTTATATGATAGCAAAACGGCCGGAGGTTCTACAGAGGCAATTATCGATGCAATTGGTCAGCAGCTTGCAGAGTCCGGTGCCTATGTTGAAAAAGCGAAATGCAAGGCGATGGCCGATTACAGTTTTGTCAGGGAGTTTGATATTGTCATACTTGGTGCACCGGTCTACTATTTTCTTGTCTCTTCCCAGCTTCTTGCGGCACTGATACAGGGGAATCTGAAAAAGAATCTGAAGCGAAAAAAAATCGCACTCTTTCTCACCTGCGGCAGCCCCGACACCCTGGCTTCCGTGATCTACCTGCCGCAGTTGAAAATCCATCTGATTCGGAACCGGATTCTTGCGGAAAAAATCATTCCACCGGGGGCACTTTCAGACACTGAGACTATTGAAGAGTTTGTCGATGACCTTCTTTACGAGTATGAGAAAACGCTGAAAGAGGGGCGCGCATCGCACACGATTGAATGGAGTGATGATGCCCTTGGATTGCTGCACTCCATACCCTCATTCATGCAGGGCAAGATCAAGACGGTAGCAGAGGAGTATGCAGCGGAGACGGGGTGTCGGGAAATTACCGTTGCCGTTCTGATGGCGGCCAAAGATGAGATGCAGGGATGAGGCAACAATTTTGATCCTCTGGAGGCTGGATCATTTTGTTTTTTTATCCGATTGCTGCTTCCCGATAAACTTGTTGAGAAGCATGACAATAAACACTCCCGAAACATAAAAGAGTACCGGTGCGTACAGTGTTGTGTACTTGACTGTTTCTTCCATGGTGGTTTGAGCGTTTGTTTATGTCGGAGTGATATTCTTTTGCTTTTATTGCGTTTTCAGGGAGATTTTTTCGCAGACTCTCTCTGTAATACAAACGGCCTGTTTGCAACATTAAGGAATTTATCGGAATTTTCAGTTACGCTTAAGGCGATATTTTTCAGTTCATGTTGTTTTCCCGCTAACTGGCGGGCAGCGTCAGGTGACGATATCTCCCTTGCCGGTCAAGCCCGACAAAGCTGTTGACACTTTATCTGATTGTACCGGTGTCAGCTCCTGCGTATTTTTTGTGGAGAGCGGCTCCTGGCTGAGGTTCGGAGCACGTATTGATCGATATTGAAGTTGTCCGGGAGTATGACGATTACCCGGCAACTTTCATCAAGAACGCTATTCTCAACTTTTAACGGTATTACTCCTATGGCACAAGAAAAAAAAGGCGGATTTTTTTCCTTTTTTAAAAAACGCGCACTTGCCCCTGAGCCGGCAGCAGCGCCTGCAGCAGCGCAAGCAACCCGGACACAAGGTACTGTCCCGTCAGTGAGTGCGGAACAGCCGAAACCGGCGGTGGTCCCGAAGCCTGCGGCGGCAACTGTGCCATCAGCAGAGGGGGGCGTTGACACCGTGGCCTCATTTACACTTCTTTGCCAGGCGCTGGTTGATATCAATCGTTCACAGCTCAAAATGGTTGATCTGGCTCTGACGACTCTCGCAGGCTCAATCAACACTATTGCCGATGCGCTGAAGCCTAAATCATGAATTTCCGCCATGGAGTGCAGCTCCATGGCGGTCACAGGCAGTGGCCAATGTCACCTCTTTATGGCGGGGAGATGAGCCTCTTCCCGATTTAAAAATGCGCAATCATCCGAAGAGAACGCATCTGCCGGCGGAGCTGTTTTTTCTGAAATCGCACGCATTCAGTCAGGAACTCTCTATGGGTTAAGGGCGTTAAAAAATTCCACAAGTGTTGTCTGATGAGTTTCTCAATTATTTTGGTTTTATCATGGAAGTAGTAGGTAAAAGTAATGTGCATATCGTCCTTGATTCATGCCTGCATGAATCAACCATATATTTTTCGGATCACGAAAAACTGCTCAAGTGTAATCCGTATTGCAGTAATGTGAAATATCACGTTGATCTCGATATTTTTCAGTGGGTTTTTCAGGTTAATGATCCCCGGAACAATCCGATTACAGCGGTCTTTTTTGTCCGTCAGTATGAAGAGAGCATCACGGTTGACGACAGCTACGGTCAGAAGTTTGTATCAAGACTGAAACCCGGAATACATCTCGACGGAAAAGGCAAAAGGATCCGCTGGGAGGCGGTTCATGACTATCCCGAATTTGATGCGGTGGGTACTAATACCTTTATCGGCAAGGCAAGTTCCGAGATTTGTCTTCTGCATCACAAGGATAACCGGACATCAGTTTTCTTTGATACCGATATAGCGCTTGATTTTGAGATCTCCTTTCCCCTGAACCTTATGCCGGAAGGAATACTCAAGTTCATGAGTGATGCGATCATGTCGCAAATCATGCAGCAGGCGACCGAAAGCATGCTCTGTCAGGTGCAGTCGGATATCTGCTGCACCTCTGCGGAGCCAGTAGTGGCTGGGGCCGGGAAATAACTTCCGGCTTCTCCGCTCTCCTGTTCGACGTACGCCTCGTTTTTTTGACGGGTGAGGATCGCTCCGGCACGCTCTTCAGACCTGAAAAGGGTTGCAGGCTTGATGAATGGATTGACAGGGATGATGTGAGCCTCAACTGAACCCGGTAGCCATTGTCAGGGCTTTTCTTATGAATGTTGAAAAAATGGTCTGATTGCGAGAGCGCGTATGATTGCAGAACAGTTCCGTACGGGCGGCGACAGGAACTTCGGTTACCTTGTTGCCGATGAAGTTTCGGGTGAAGCGCTGGTGATTGATGCGTCATTTGATCCCTCCATGATTGTCCGGTTTGCCGAAGAACATGGTTTTGTCATCCGGTATGTATTTTCAACTCATGGCCATGACGATCATACCAATGGCAACGGGGCGATCAGGCACCTTACCGGTATTGTTCCGCTGCTTTACGGCGATACCTGCCCCCGGACAGGAGTCAGGGTTGAGGATGCGGCCAGCTTTCCTCTCGGTACCCTTGAAGCCCGAATTCTCTATACCCCAGGCCATACCACGGATTCCATCTGCATTCTTGTCGGTGATGCCCTTTTTACCGGTGACACCCTCTTCACCGGAAAGGTCGGCGGCACCGTCACCCGGGCCCAGGCTCTTGAAGAGTACAACTCCCTGCATGAGAAGCTTATGAGCCTGCCGGATACCACAAAAGTCTGGCCCGGTCACGATTACGGGAGTGCACCGTACTCTTCCATCGGCATTGAACGCCGATCCAATCCCTTTCTTCTTCAGCCCGACTTCAATGCCTTTCTTGCCCTGAAACATAACTGGGCGGAGTATAAAAAAATGCACGGTATTGCATAATTCCCTCTTTTGCCCGGGGCTGTTTTTGCAATTATGTGGATTTTTTTTATAAATTAAAAGTTCTTGCGCCAACCTTACGGGTGATATTCTGGCGTTCCCGCCTTTTTTTAGCTTTCGGTCATGAAATTGGTGCCCTGTTATGCTGTCTGATAGATAATAAGAGGGTATTAAGGTGTTTTATTAATCATAAGTAACCTGATAACTATGGATCAGCTTATAACCTTGCGTACGCTGCCGGTATCCGCCCTTATGCAGAAAGAATTTCATAAAATCAAAGGAAGCTGTACGGTTGCCGAGGCTCTTCAGATTATGAAAAATAGCGCCGAGAGCGGTCTGCTTGTCGAGCCCCGTAACGAAGATGACTGCTATGGTATCGTAACCGAAAAGGATATCCTTGAAAAAGTGATCGATCCGGGTGAAGATGTCCATCGCGACCCCTGGAACACCCCTGTATTTCAGATCATGAGCAAGCCTCTGATCAGTGTTAATCCCGGCCTCAGAATCAAGTATGCCCTCCGTCTGATGAAAAGAACCAATATCAGACGTCTTACCGTCATGGAAGGCAACAAGGTCGTCGGTGTGCTCAATATGGCCGATGTGCTTCACGCAGTTGAGGAACTTCCGGTCCATGACGATCATGTCGCCCTGTAGCAGTCAGGTTCTCTGAAACTGCTTTCTTCGGTTTTTCCATAAAGAAAATTTCAATGAACGGGCTTTCGGCTGTGGCTGTGCCCGTTCATTTAATCAGTGAGGCTTGCCTGCCAGCTTCATAAGGAGATTTGAGCGAATGAAACCATTTGATATCGTTATTGTCGGAGGCGGTGGTGCCGGTCTTTATGCCGCTATGGAGGCAATGAAAACCAATCCTGCACTGAATATCGCCGTGCTTTCCAAGGTCTATCCCAACCGTTCGCATACCTCTGCGGCACAGGGTGGCGCCAATGCGGCTCTTGCCAACAAGGCAAAGGACGATACGGTAGAGATGCATATTTTCGATACCATCAAGGGGAGCGATTATCTTGCTGATCAGGATGCTGTAGAAGTGCTCTGCAGTGAAGCCCCGAAAATTATCCGTGAACTTGAAAATATCGGGACACCGTGGTCACGACTTGATGACAATACCATTGCCCAGAGGCCATTCGGTGGTGCCGGGCGTCCGAGATGCTGCTACTGCGCCGACAAGACAGGCCATACCATTCTCCAGACCCTTTACGAACAGTGTCTGAAAAAAGGGGTGATCTTTTTTAATGAATATTTTGCTCTCAACCTCTCCGTCAACGGCAGTCGTTCAAAGGGGTTGATCGCTATGAACATGAAAACCGGTGCTGTTGAGGCTTTTCCTGCAAGAACCGTGATATTTGCCACAGGAGGCTATGCCAAGATGTACTGGAACCGGTCGAGCAATGCTGCGGGTAATACCGGTGACGGCCAGGCTATCGCCTACCGGGCAGGTATTCCGCTGAAAGATATGGAGTTTGTCCAGTTCCATCCCACCGGTCTGAGAAAGAGCGGACTGCTTGTTACCGAAGGCGCCAGAGGTGAAGGCGGCTATCTGCTCAACAAGGATGGCGAGCGTTTTATGTCACGATATGCACCCGAAAAGATGGAGCTTGGCCCACGGGACCTTGTCTCCCGCTCACTTGAAACGGAAATTCTCCAGGGCAGAGGTTTCGACAGCCCCGCAGGAAAATATATCCATCTCGATCTTACCCATCTCGGTGCTGATCTGATCAAGTCGAGGCTTCCCCAGATACGTGAGATGGCTATGAATTTTGAGGGAGTTGATCCCATTCTTGAGCCCATTCCTGTCCGCCCGACCGCCCACTACTCCATGGGTGGAATTGACACGGATAACTATGGACGCACGGTGATGGAAGGTGTTTACGCCGCCGGTGAGTCAGCCTGTGTTTCAGTTCACGGAGCAAACCGGCTTGGAGGGAACTCACTGCTTGATATTCTTGTCTTCGGTCGTATTGCCGGTCATGCCGCAGCGCTGGAAGCAAGAAAATTCGAACCGGCAGCGATATCGGAAGATGAGGTCAAGGATCAACTCGCAGAGCTCCGGAGCAGCATGCAGCCATCCGGTCACTATGAGCGGTATGGCGAACTGCGTGAAGAGCTTGGTCAGACCATGGCGGCCAATGTCGGCATCTACCGTGAATCTTCCCTTTTGAAGAAGGGGATAGCGGAGGTTGCGGAACTGAAAGAGCGGTTCAAAAAAGTGAGGGTTTCTGACAGCAGTGATGTGTTCAATACCAATCTCCTGCAGGTGCTGGAGCTGAAAAATATGCTCGATCTGGCTGAAACCGTTGCTGCCGGTGCCTTTGCCCGCGAAGAGAGTCGTGGTTCACATACCCGGACAGATTTTCCGACAAGGGATGATGAAAAATGGCACAAGCACACAATGGCAACCCTGATAGACGGTCACGTTAAACTCGGTGAAAAACCGGTCACTATGGGTCGCTATGAACTCCAGGAAAGAACCTATTAACTATTTCGCTTATGACGGTGTCTACAGATCAGCATAAAGAGGGAAAAAGAGATGTAACCTTCCGGGTTTTCCGATTTAACCCGCAGGTTGACAGCAAATCCTATTTTGACGATTATACCATTCCTGTCGAAAGAGGTATTACAGTCCTTCGCGCATTGAACTACATCAAGGAGCATGTCGATGCCTCGGTCAGTTTCCGGGCATTCTGTCAGGCAGGTATTTGTGGATCGTGCGGTATGCGCGTGAACGGAATTTCAATGCTGGCCTGCACTACCCAGGTATGGGATATGCTCGCCAAGTCGAAGGAGGAAGGTGTAGTAAGGGTTGAACCTTTACGCAACCTGCCCCTCATCAAGGATCTGATTGTCGATATGGATCCGCTTGTCGACAAGATGAAGCACTACTCAAACTGGGTGGACTCCACCATGCCCGAGAGTGAGATGGGTAAAAAGGAGTTTCTTGTTTCCGAAGAGGAGTTTCTGAAATATGACAAGGCAACCGACTGCATTCTCTGTGCATCCTGTGTTTCCGAGTGCAGTATCCTTAGGGCCAACAAGGAGTATGTCTCCCCGGCTGTACTGCTGAAATCCTACCGGATGAATGTCGATACCAGGGATTCCATGCATGATCTCCGTCTTGCCGAACTGGTCAAGGATCACGGTGTATGGGACTGTACCCACTGTTACCGCTGTCAGGAGTCCTGTGTGAAAAGCATTCCGATCATGGATGCCATTCACGGCATACGCGAAGATGCGCTTGAGAGCCGGGGGATGAAGGATACCAGCGGCGCCAAGCATGCTGAAGCCTTTATGTCCGATATCGAAAAGAAAGGCAAACTGGTTGAGGCTACCCTGCCGTTCCGGACCAATGGTGTGCTCTGGACCGTGCAGAACCTGCTTCCTATGGCTGTTAAAATGATTCTGAAACGGCGTACCCCGCCTCCTCCTCCGATGGTCAAACCATCCAAAGGAATAAAGGCTTTCAGGAGTGAGTTCAGAGAGATGAGCGAGCATGTGAAGCAGGATCATAAATCTCATAATAAATAATCGGGGGAACTTCCGGATGAAGCGATACGCATACTATCTGAGCTGCATCAATGAGTCGATGACAAAAGAGGTTGACCGCTCGATTGATCTCTGGCAGAAGGATCTTGGAATCGAACTGGTTAAACTGCATGAGAGTACCTGTTGCGGCGGGAGCAATCTTGACTATGTCAGTCCGAAACACTTCGCGCTGGTCAATGCCCGCAATATTGCCTGTGCCGAAAAAATGGGACTTGACCTTGTTGTTTCGTGTAACACCTGTCTTATGACGATCCGGACGGCCAAGAAAAAGCTTGATGAATCACCGGAGCTGAAGCAGGAGGTCAATGAGCTGCTGAAAAAAGAGGGGCTTGAATATCGTGGCACTGCCGAGGTCCGTCATCTTCTCTGGGTTCTCATTGATGATGTCGGTCTGGAGACCATCCGCCAGAAGGTGAAGGTTCCTCTCAAGGATTACCGGATTGCACCGTTTTACGGCTGTCACATCCTCCGGCCCTCTTCTGTGCTCGGCAAGGACAATCCTCTTGATCCGAGCTCCCTTGACCAGTTGATCGAAGCTCTTGGCGGAGAAACTATGCCCTATGAGCATAAAAACCGCTGCTGCGGATTTCATACCCTGCTGGTTGCCGAACAGGAGTCGCTCAATGTTGCCGGAGAGGCGCTTGAAGAGGCATTGGAGTTGAAAGCCGATTTTATCGTAACCCCGTGCCCGCTCTGCCATACGGTCCTTGACGGCTATCAGGCAAAAGCGCTCAAACAGGCTGGCATCAAGAGCTCTATTCCCGTATTCCATCTCTCTGAAATGGTCGGTCTTGCTCTCGGTTACAACGCAAAACAGCTTGGCATCAAACGACACATTGTAAGCTGATTGAGGCTCTTTTCTTTTCGGCGAACGTGCCTGTGGAGTAACGATCTGTCGGAAAGTTTTAATAAACGGGTAAAAAAACGTACCTTTGCACGTTTACATTGCTCTCAGCCGGGGGTGTCGACTACCGGATTCTCTGACGGGCAGCTTGTTTTGTTAACCCATCAAATTATTGCATTGCATGCTCAAAAATGATCTTTTTCTTCGGGCATTAAAGCGTCAGCCATGTTCCAGGACGCCAATCTGGGTGATGCGTCAGGCCGGTCGTTATTTGCCGGAATACCGTGCAGTCAGAGAAAAAACCGATTTTTTAACCCTTTGCAAGACCCCGGAACTTGCTACCGAGGTGACCATTCAGCCTGTTGAGTTGATGGGTGTTGATGCTGCGATTATTTTTTCTGATATTCTTGTCATCAATGAAGCGATGGGCATGAATGTCGAGATTATCGAATCCAAAGGGATCAAACTTAATTCTATTCGCTCCCAGGCCGATATCGACAAGCTGATTGTGCCTGATATCGATGAAAAGCTTGGTTATGTGATGGATGCGCTCAGAATGACCAAAAAAGAGCTTGACAACCGTGTTCCTCTCATCGGCTTTACCGGTGCTGCATGGACCCTCTTTACCTATGCAGTAGAGGGCGGCGGATCGAAAAATTATGCTTATGCCAAAAAAATGATGTACCGTGAGCCGGCAATGGCCCACGCGCTTCTCGGCAAGATCTCCAGTGTTATCACCGCTTATGTTCTGAAGCAGATCGAAGCCGGAGCCGATGCTATCCAGATCTTTGATTCATGGGCAAGCGCTCTTTCCGAAGATGACTACCGTGTATACGCCCTTCCTTACATCAAGGAGACCGTGCAGGCGATCAAGGCCAAACATCCTGATACTCCGGTTATTGTCTTCTCCAAGGATTGCAATACCATTCTTTCCGAAATTGCTGACACCGGCTGCGACGCCATGGGCCTCGGCTGGGGTATGGATATCGGCAAGGCACGTGCCGAGCTGAACGACCGCGTAGCTCTGCAGGGTAACCTTGATCCGACGGTGCTCTATGGCACGCCGGCATTGATCAAGGCAGAAGCCTCCAAGATTCTCAAATCTTTCGGCCAGCATACCGAGCACTCCGGCCACGTCTTCAACCTCGGCCACGGTATTCTGCCTGATATGGATCCTGAAAACCTGAAGCTTCTGGTTGAGTTTGTCAAGGAGGAGAGCGCCCAGTACCACTAAGCGCCCCCTTTTTTATCGTTGTTTCCGACTCCGCCCTGTGCCTGTGCATGGGGCGGAGTTTTTTTTTGCTCGCGGCTATGTAGAGCAAGCCTCCGGATTTTTCATTATATTCTGCAAATATTGTCATTTCAAGTTTATACACTGTTTCTATGGCCGGTGACTGCAGGTGTTCCGACGGGATGTGTGATCGAACCCGTTATGATGAGGTGGTGCTTGATACCATGCTCTACAGTGCGCGGCTGATAGAGAGTGTTGCGCGTCAGAACAGTGCGGTGATTGTTGCCATGGCGCGAATGATTGCCGGTACCTTTGAGGAGGGGGGCAAGGTGCTGCTTTGCGGTAACGGCGGCAGTGCGGCCGATGCCCAGCATCTTGCGACCGAACTTACCATCCGTTACCGCAGCAGCGTTGAACGACCGGCACTTCCGGCCATTGCGCTCACTACCGATAGCTCAGCCCTGACGGCAGGAGCCAATGACCTTGGTTACGATGCGGTGTTTGCCCGGCTTGTTGAGGCCTACGGGCGAGAAGGGGATATTCTGCTCGGACTCTCCACCAGCGGCAACAGCAGAAGTGTCGTCAAGGCGATTGATTATGCAAACAGGAACGGGATGAAGACCCTTGCCCTGCTTGGAGGAGACGGAGGCGTGTTGAAAGGGATGGCCGATCTTGAGGTTATTGTTCCCCATTCAGGCAGTGCCGACCGGGTGCAGGAGTCTCATATCGCTATCGGTCATGTTATTATCGATCTTGTGGAACGGCTGCTCGGATACTGCCGTTCATAGAACCAGCTTCACAAAAACAAAAAGAACTGAGCTATGCAGATTAAACAGGTTGAAGGTGCACTGAGTGCCAAGGATTCACGGTTCGCAGTAGTTGTTTCCCGCTTTAACGATTTTATTGGTCAGAAGCTTGTTGAGGGTGCTGTGGACTGCATTCGCCGTCACGGAGGATCGGAGGAGAACATCACCATCTACCGCTGTCCCGGCGCCTTTGAGCTGCCGATGGTTGCCAAAAAGGTTGCTGTGACGGGTAACTATGACGCCATTATCGCCCTCGGGGCCATAATCAGAGGCTCTACTCCCCATTTTGATGTTATCGCCGCTGAAGCGACCAAGGGGATTGCCCAGGCCTCTCTTGAGACAGGGGTTCCGATTGCTTTCGGTGTTCTGACTACGGAGAACCTTGAGCAGGCAATTGAGCGGGCTGGTACGAAAGCCGGCAACAAGGGATTTGATGCCGCCATGACGGCGATCGAGATGGTGAACCTCTATCGCAATATATAACGTTGATTCTTATTCAGTTATAGCGGTACTTCTCGAGATTGCTTCCGATGATACCGGCACAGCTGTTTTTGAGCTCTTCAACGTTGTTGAACTGTGAGGGCGGAATTGGCGGGGCAATGATGATTCTGATTTTCCCCTTGTTGATTTTAAGGCTTTTTTTCGGTGTAATCAGATGGCTGCCGATAATTGTGACCGGCAGAACCGGAACTCCACCCTTCTCGGCAACAAGAAAAGCTCCCCGTTTGAAGGGGAGCAGTTTGCCGTCGAATGAGCGGGTCCCTTCGGGGAAGATATGGACGGAGCGCCCTTTTTTCAGGACGTTTGATGCTGCAAGAAGGCTTTTCAGAGCATCCCTGTTCTGCCCCCGTTTAATCATGACATAACCGGCCAGCTTGAGCGTCCATCCAAAGATCGGAATTTTACCAAGCTCCTCTTTTGCCAGAAAGCGGAGGTTGATAGCAATGTTGCCGAGGATGAGCGGAATATCAGCCATCCCCGCATGATTGCTGACAAGCAGATAGTTCTGATCGGAGTTGTAGTTTTCCCGTCCGATAACCTCGACTGAAATGCCGAAGAGTTTTGCACTGAAACGCCCCCACCATGCAGCCAGCCGGTAAAAGCTGTCACCGCTCCTGTCAATGAGGTTGACAAAGAGGTAGATGGTCATCCCGATAAACATGATCGGTACCAGGATGAGAAAAAAAATCAGGGTTCTGAGGTTCATTGGCCTTTTTTCAATGGTTACCGGTCGAGCCCGTTGAGGAACATTGCGAGCTCGTTGTAGTCCGAACTGATTGGTACAGCCATTTTCTTTTTGTTGAGAACCTCTTTAAGGCGTTCAGGGATCTCAACCTCCCGGTCAAGCGCATCACTGATAACTTCGAGGAATTTTGCCGGATGTGCGGTTGAAAGAACAACACCCGGTTTTCCGGCGCGCGCTCCTGAACTTCTGTACAGCTCAAGCGCACGGAAAGCGACTGAGGTATGAGGGTCGGCAGTGTAGCCGAAGCGCTCATAAACCGATCGGATTGTTTCAAGGGTCTCTTTATCCGAGACGGCAATACCCGTGATATCGCGGCCCATAGCCGTGTGATCGTTGTTATAGAGATACCGCAGCCGTGCGAAATTGCTTGGATTGCCGACGTCCATCGCCGTTGAACGTGTGGTGATGGTTGGATGAGGGTCGTAGCGTCCGTCATCAAGATAGCGGGTTACGCTGTCATTGGCATTTGACGCAGCAATAAAATGGTCGATGGGAAAGCCCATTTTTTTTGCCAGTATACCGGCAGTCAGGTTGCCATAATTACCGCTCGGTACCGCAAAAAGAGGCTCAATATTGCCGAAACGCTCCCTGAGCTGCTGGGTTGCCCAGGCGTAATAGAATGACTGCGGAATCAGGCGTGATATGTTGATAGAGTTGGCCGATGTGAGGGTCAGCTTTTTGCTGAGTGAGGGATCGACAAAGGCCTGTTTTACCATGCGCTGGCAGTCATCGAAATCGCCATTGACTTCGAGAGCGTGTACATTGCCTCCCGCTGTAGTCAACTGCTGTTCCTGCAGGCGGCTCACCTTTCCGGAAGGATAGAGCAGCACCACCCTTGTGTTTGCAATGCCCTGGAATCCGTAGGCTACCGCGCTGCCGGTATCGCCCGATGTCGCAACAAGCACGGTGATAAGCCGGTCATCTTCGGCGGCAAAATAGCCGGTAAGGCGGGCAAGAAAGCGTGCGCCGTAATCCTTGAAAGCCAGTGTGGGTCCGCAAAACAGCTCTTCAATAAAGGTATCGCTGTTCAACTCGACCAGCGGAGTCTCGAATGAATAGCAGCTCTCAATCATATCGCCGAGAAGGTCAAGGGGGATCTCACCGCCGATAAACTTTTTGGCAATGGCAAATGCGATATTGTTAAAGCTGGCACCTTCAAGCAGGGCGATCTCGCCGGGTGAGAAATGCGGGATTTCCGAAGGGACGTAAAGCCCCCCATCGGGAGCAAGGCCTTCAAGTGTGGCTTTCTTGATGGAGACCGGTATGGAGGATTTATTGGTGCTGAAGTAGATCATGACTAAGGTTGCGCTTCTATTGTTTTGTTACAGTATTCTTGCGCCCTGCTTGCATATGGGTGATACCCACATATCGGACTCAAGGCGGGCTTTGGAGTGCAGAAATGCCTCTTTCATGGCCAGACCGACAGCAAGAGCTGTTTTTTCGGATGAAGAGAAGGCAAAAATTGAGGGGCCTGAGCCGGCAATACTGCATCCGAGAGCCCCGGCATCAATTGCCGCCTGTTTGACATCAAAAAAACCCGGTATGAGCGGTGCGCGTTTCGGCTCGGCGACAACGTCAACCAGAGCGCGTCCGATGAGTTCATAGTCTGAGGTCAACAGACCGCTGACAAGTGCGCCGACATTACCCCACTGCTGGATCGCCTGTTTGAGCGGTATCTCGGTCGGCAGCACCGAACGGGCATAGGAGGTGCGCAGTTCGGTATGCGGGTGCACAAGGGAGCAGTAGAGGTGTTCAGGCGAAGGTATCGTGATGAGGTCAAGTGGTGTATAGTTTCTGATCAGCACAAAATTACCGAGAATAGCCGGAGCGGCATTGTCGGCATGAGCTGATCCGCAGGCAACCCGTTCACCCTCAATAGCAAAATGAACCAGCTCCATTTTTGTACAGGGATTTCCCAGCAGCTCGTTGGCGGCAACAAGGGCTGCAGCAGCGCTGGCTGCACTGCTTCCCATACCGCTGCTGAGCGGCAGGTGTTTTTTCAGTTCAAGCGAAATATGACCGGAAAAGTCAATCTGCTTATGGGTGCGGATATATTCAAGGAACTTGAGAACAACAAAGCTCGATGTATTTTTTTTCGGGTCAAGCGGCAACGCGCCGCCATCTCCGGTTATAGATGTAATGGAGACCGGAGAACCGGTATGTTTTTCTTCATCGAGAGTCAGGATGACTTCATCACCCGGCTCGGTTATGGCAAAGCCGAGAACATCAAAACCGCAGGCGACATTGCCGACGGTTGCAGAAGCGAATCCCCTGATAGTTTTTATACCGTTTTCTGCAGACAAAATTCCTGTAAGTTTGGGTGTAGGATAGACAATCAAATACAACGAAGCTTCAATCAAATGAGAGAGAGAATTTGAATAACTAAAAGCTTTTCGTTAAATTTAGGTTTTAATCTTTTGGACAGGCAGCCGCCCGATTTAAACTTCAAAAGAAGGTAAACAGAATCTTTCTCTTTTCTTAACAAATAACCAAGCGGAATAAGATATGTCTACAACAGTCAGGCCTGATGAGGTTTCATCCATACTTCGCAAGCAGCTTGCCGGTTTTGAGTCCGAAGCAGAAGTTTATGACGTAGGAACAGTGCTGCAGGTTGGTGACGGTATTGCTCGTGTGTATGGTTTGTCAAAAGCAGCAGCAGGTGAGCTTCTTGAGTTTCCCAATAACGTCATGGGTATGGCGTTGAACCTTGAGGAGGATAACGTCGGAGCTGTGTTGTTTGGTGAATCAACATTGGTCAAAGAGGGTGATACGGTTAAAAGAACCAGCATTCTTGCTTCAATCCCCGTTGGCGAGGCTATGCTCGGCAGGGTTATCAATCCGCTTGGCGAGCCGATCGACGGAAAAGGCTCCATCGAAACCGAGCTTCGTCTTCCTCTCGAACGCAGGGCTCCCGGTGTTATCTATCGTAAATCAGTTCACGAGCCTTTGCAGACGGGTCTCAAGGCTATCGACTCCATGATTCCGATCGGTCGCGGCCAGCGCGAACTTATTATCGGTGACCGTCAGACCGGAAAAACAGCGGTTGCAATTGACACTATCATCAACCAGAAAGGCAAAGGCGTTTTCTGTATCTATGTTGCTATCGGCCTGAAAGGTTCAACGGTTGCCCAGGTTGTCAATACCCTCGAAAAATATGGTGCAATGGAGTACACCACCGTTATTTCCGCTACGGCTTCGGATCCTGCACCGCTTCAGTTTATTGCCCCGTTTGCCGGAGCGACTCTTGGTGAGTTCTTCCGCGATACAGGCCGTCATGCACTTGTTGTCTATGATGATCTTTCAAAACAGGCCGTTGCCTATCGTCAGCTCTCCCTGCTTCTTCGCCGTCCGCCTGGACGCGAAGCCTATCCTGGCGACGTTTTTTATCTGCACTCCCGTCTGCTTGAAAGAGCTGCGAAAATAACTGACGATATTGAAGTTGCACGCAAGATGAACGATCTTCCCGATGCACTCAAGCCTATCGTGAAAGGTGGCGGAAGTCTTACCGCGCTGCCGGTTATTGAAACACAGGCAGGTGACGTTTCAGCCTATATTCCGACCAACGTGATCTCCATCACTGATGGACAGATCTTCCTTGAGTCGAACCTCTTCAACTCCGGTCAGAGGCCTGCTATCAACGTCGGTATCTCGGTCTCCCGCGTTGGTGGTGCAGCTCAGATCAAGGCTATGAAAAAGGTTGCCGGTACCCTTCGTCTTGATCTTGCCCAGTTCCGTGAACTCGAGGCCTTCTCGAAATTCGGTTCTGATCTTGACAAGACAACAAAAGCACAGCTTGATCGTGGTGCGAGGCTTGTTGAAATCCTCAAGCAGGGTCAGTATATCCCGATGCCGGTTGAAAAGCAGGTTGCGATCATCTTCCTTGGTACCCAGGGATTGCTCGATACGGTTGATCTGCGCTTTATCCGCAAGTTTGAGGAGGAGTTCCTCTCTGCGCTTGAAATCAAGCAGAGTGACATTCTCAGCGCTATTGCAACGAGCGGTGCTCTTGAAAGCGATACAGCCAACAAGCTCAAGGAGTTCGCGTTGAAGTTTGTTGAGACCTTCAAGGCAAAAAACAAGGCGTAATATCAGGATCAGCAGATTTTAAGCAATTAATAACAGTCCCGTAATTCATGGCTACATTAAAGGATATACGTGTACGAATCAAAGGGGTGAAGTCTACACAGCAGGTTACCAAGGCGATGAAGATGGTAGCTGCAGCAAAGCTCAGAAGGGCACAGGAACGGGCCGTCATGGCTCGACCCTATGCCGGAAAGCTGAAGGAGATGCTCGGCTCTCTTTCTGCAAAGGTAGATACTTCGCGTAACCCCCTGCTTTCGGGACGTCCGGAGGTTAATAAGGTGCTTGTGATTCTTGTTACTTCCGACAGGGGTCTATGCGGTGCGTTCAATACCAATATCATCAAGCTCGCATACAAGACCATTCATGAAGATTACGCCGATGTTCACCGCAAGGGTGGCGTAAGTATGATCTGTGCGGGCACCAGAGGACTCGAGTTCTTCCGCAAGCGGGATTACAACATTCTCAAGGGGTACCCTGCGGTTTTCCAGAATCTTGATTTCAGCATTGCCAAGGAGATTGCCGATACCGCTTCCGGTATGTATCTGCGTGGAGAGGCTGACCGGGTGATCGTTGTCTACAATGAGTTCAAGTCGGTGCTTGCGCCGAACCTGAAAGCAGAGGAGCTTCTTCCTATTGCGCCCGTTAGTGCCGTCAAGGAGAGCAGCAGTGATTATATTTACGAGCCCTCTCCCTCCGCCATTATTGATGTGCTGGTTCCCCGCCATCTCAATACCCAGGTATGGAGAATGCTGCTTGAATCCAATGCTGCCGAGCATGCTGCCCGTATGGCTGCGATGGATTCGGCGACAGAGAATGCCAAGGATCTTCTCCGCTCTCTCAACATCAGCTATAACCGTGCACGCCAGGCTGCGATTACTACCGAGCTGAGTGAAATTGTTGCGGGCGCTGACGCATTGAGCAGTTGACCGACAGCATGACGAATGTATGATTAAAAGCGCCCTCCAGTGGGCGCTTTTTTTTTGTGAAATTGTTCAAGAGCGCTGCCGGAGATGCGGCTGAACCGGAAATGATTTATATTTTAACGGGTAATGATTCACCATCAATCTCATTTCATATTCAATCAAGGCGTGGGCGTGAGCATGAAGATATACAAGTTTGGGGGGAGCTCTCTGGGGTCGGCCGGGCGGATGAACAACGTGGTCGATATCATTGCCGGAGCATTGGCTGATGATAACCTTATTGTTGTGGTTTCGGCAGTTCAGGGTGTAACCGATCTTCTGCTTGACTCTGCCACCAGGGCAGGGATCGGAGAGAGCGGATATCGCCGCACCCTCGAAGAGCTTGAGCAGCGCCATCTCCAAATGTCGCAGGAACTCTTTTCCGGAAATGTACCCGATACCTTTTCAGCGGCATTCACTTCTGAATTTTCCGAACTCAAGGATATTCTGCACGGTGTCTTTCTGCTCAGGGAGCTTTCCGATAAAAGCCTGGCGCTTGTGCTTGGATTCGGCGAGCGACTCTCGGCACTGATGGTCAGCAGTTATCTTCAACAGCGACGGATTGAAGCATACTATCTTGATGCCCGAAAGCTGATTGTTACCGATGCCAATTATGCCGATGCGAGGGTTGACGCCCATGCATCCGAACTGCAGATCCGAAAACAGTTCGCCTCTTTTGCCGGTGTTCCGGTGGTGACCGGTTTTATCGCGGCAGCGCCGGATGGTTCGGCAACGACCCTCGGGCGGGGAGGCTCTGATTATACGGCATCAATTCTTGGCGCAGCACTTGGCGCAGCCGAAATTTGTATATGGACCGATGTGGACGGTTTTTTCAGTGCCGATCCAAAACGGGTCCGGGATGCCCGGATTCTGCCGTTTATCAGTTATGCTGAAGCTATGGAACTCTCCCATGCCGGAGCAAAGGTGCTGCATCCGCTTGCTGTTCAGCCGGCAATGAAGGCGGGTATTCCGATCCTGATCAAAAACAGTTTCAATCCATCGGCTGAAGGAACACGAATTGACGGAGCACCATTATCTCCGGAGAGAAACCGTACGCTGCCCGTTACGGGGCTTACATCCATTAATAATATTGTACTGTTGAACATGTCCGGCAGCGGAATGGTCGGCGTTCCGGGGATTGCCTCACGACTTTTCAGCTGTCTTGCCCGTCACCGCATCAACATCATATTCATATCCCAGGCATCTTCCGAACAGTCGATCACGCTGGCCATCAACCCGGCCCAGGCTCCGAACGCAAAAAAAATACTTGAACAGGAGTTTCGGGCTGAAATTGAGTCCCGTCAGATTGATCCGCTTGCAATCCGCGAAAACCTTGCCCTGATTGCGGTAGTTGGCAACAACATGTCCGGCCATGCGGGTGTATCCGCCCAGTTGTTTGAAACACTCGGCAAAAACGGGGTCAATGTCATTGCGGTAGCCCAGGGCGCAAATGAGATGAACATCTCCCTTGTCATTGACAGCAATGATGAGGACAAGGCTCTCAACTGTATCCACGAATCATTCTTTCTCTCGCAGCGCAAGGTGCATCTCTTTATTGCCGGGACCGGCACGATTGCCAAAAGCCTCATCGGGCAGATCCGTGCCCATCGGCGCAATCTGCAGGAGGAGAATGACCTTGATGTGGTTGTTTGCGGGATGGCAAATACCGGCACTATTGCACTCAATGATGAGGGTATTGATCTTGACTCCTGGCAGCAGGCTCTTCAGCCGAGAAGCGGGAAGAGAGGTATTGAAGGGTATATGGAGATTATCCGGGAGAAAAACCTGCACAATACCATTTTTGTCGATTGTACGGCAAGCAAAGAGGTTGCGGCAATCTACCCCGATCTCCTGCTTGCCAACATCTCCGTTGTCACCGCCAACAAACTCGGCATGGCGGGCAGCTGGCCACTCTACAGGAGCATCAGGGATGCCCAGCGCAAAAGCAACGCCCGTTTTCTCTATGAAACCAATGTCGGTGCCGGGCTTCCGATTATCAACACCCTGAACGATCTTAAGAACAGCGGAGACAAGATTATCAGTATCGACGGAGTTCTCTCCGGAACATTGAGCTTTATTTTCAACGAACTGCGCAAGGGAGGGCGGTTCAGCGAAATTGTCCGGCGAGCCAAAGAGGCGGGTTATACCGAGCCCGATCCGAGGGACGATCTCTCGGGTGCTGATTTTGCCCGGAAGTTCCTCATTCTCGGCCGTGAACTCGGCTTTACCCTCGAGTTCAGTGATGTGCTTGTCGAGAGTCTCGTGCCGGAGGAGTATCGCGGTGAGATGCCGGTCGGGGAGTTTCTTGACCGACTGGAGAGTGTGGACAGCTGGTATGCAGAAGAGAGCGAAAAAGCCGCGGAGGAAGGGATGACCATAGCCTATGCCGGCGGAATAAAGGACGGAAAGGCATCAATAGGGGTCAAACGGGTTCCGCTTTCAAGCCCTATTGCCGGACTCAGCGGATCGGAAAATATGGTGGTCTTTACGACGGATCGCTACCATGCAACTCCTCTTGTTGTCCGTGGTCCCGGTGCAGGCGGAGAGGTTACCGCAGGGGGTGTTTTTGCCGATATTCTCCGGATAGCAAGTTATCTGGTTTAACGAAGAGAGCCACATGCGTGCAGATATTGTTTCAATCGGTGATGAGTTGCTCAAAGGGCAGCGGGTAAACACCAATGCGTCGTTTATGGCCGCTGCTCTGGCCGGTATCGGCATTGCGGTGAACCGGATAGTTGCCTGCTCTGACGATGAGCCGGAGATTGCCGCAGTGCTTGCAGAGTCACTTGAGCGATCCGAGGTGGTGCTGGTTACCGGAGGGCTTGGCCCTACACGGGATGACCGGACCCGCACTGCCGTGCAGCAGCTTCTCCAAAGAGGAGTAGAGCTGAGTGAGGATGCCTATCAGAATCTTGCCTCGCTGATGAAACAGCGTGGCCGTACCATGAATGATGCTCTTCGTGACCAGGCGATGGTGATTGAAGGGTCGCATGTTATTCTGAATACCAAAGGGTCGGCGGCGGGCATGATTATCGGATGCGGCGAGCCTTTCAGGAACCACTATCTGGTTCTGATGCCGGGAGTCCCTTCTGAAATGAAGGCCATGATGGAGCTTACAGTGCTCCCCTATTTTTCGGCACTCTCCTCCTCATTTATCCGCCATACTCCGGTTAAAACACTTGGTATCGGTGAATCGATGCTTGCGGAGATGATTGTTGAGGTTGAGGATTCGCTTCCGGCGGGAACAACCCTGGCATATCTTCCCCATGCAGCCGGTGTATCGCTGATGATAAGCACGGTCGGCAGTGATCGGGAGAGCGTGGAGGAGGATAACAAGGGGGTTGTTGATTCCATCATCAAGCGGGCGAAGAGGTTTATCTATGCTACCGGAGAGAGTACACTTGAGGAGACGATCGGTGAACTGCTTTCCTGCCGGGGGCTCACGGTTGCTGTGGCTGAATCATGTACCGGTGGTCTTGTTGCAAGCCGCCTGACCGATGTTGCAGGTTCATCGGCCTATTTTCTCCAGGGTTTTGTGGCTTACACCAACAAAGCCAAAGAGGAGACGCTGGGGGTGCCGAAGGAGAGTGTTGAAGCGTTCGGAGCCGTGAGCGAAGAGGTTGCCTGTGCTATGGCAAAAGGGTGTCTTGAAAAAAGCGGAGCTGATTTTGCACTTGCAACAACAGGTATTGCAGGGCCTGCGGGTGGCTCTGCTGAAAAACCGGTCGGTATGCTCTGCCTCGCACTGGCGGTTAAATCCTCAGGAACCGTGCAGTCGCGCACACTCTTCATGCATGGAGATCGCGAGCTGAACAAAATCCGCTTCAGTGAAGCTGTTCTTCGTGAACTCTGGGAGTACCTTCGCGCCTCCTGACCGCCCAAATTTTCAGTTCCGCAAGCGAATCGCTGACTATTTTTTCTCATGCATTCAGCACCTGCAAGCGTCAGAAGGAAAAGCGCTCACCCTCTCAAAATTATATTGTCATTTTGTAAAAAAAGAAGCTCTTTTATCAATAACTTGTTCTGCTCATAAATTATCGGCAACGGCTTTGGCGAAAAGAAAAATGTTCTCATGACAGCGTATGGCAAGAATTGCAAGATTACCGGATAGTATTGCTAACAAGATTTCTGCCGGCGAAGTTGTTCAGCGTCCGGCATCGGTTGTCAAGGAACTTCTGGAGAATTCCATTGATGCCGGAGCCGATAAAATAACGCTCTCTGTCAAGGATGCCGGAAAGGAGCTTATACGTATAGTTGATAATGGTGCGGGGATGCTGCGCGACGATGCGCTGCTCTGTGTTGAGCGCTTCGCAACCAGCAAGATTACCGGAGTCGAGGATCTCGACTCTCTGAAAACGCTCGGATTCAGGGGCGAAGCACTGGCAAGTATCTCTTCGGTCTCGCATTTCGAGCTGAAAACCCGTACAGCAAAGGAGACGCTCGGGTTGCGCTTCCGCTACGAGGGGGGAGCTCTTGCCGAGGAGTCGGGTGTTCAGGGAGAGCAGGGAACAACCATGAGCGTCAGAAACCTCTTTTACAATGTACCGGCCCGTCGGAAGTTTCTGAAATCCAATGCCACCGAGTTTCAGCATATATTCGAGGTTATCAAGTCATTTGCACTCGCCTATCCTGAAATCGAGTGGCGGATGTACAACGATGACGAGGAGCTTTTTCATTTCAGGACGCCGGAAATGGCCGAACGGCTCAACTTTTTTTACGGCAGTGATTTTTCCGACAGCCTGATTGAGCTTTCAGAGGAGAACGATTACCTCTCCATTCGAGGATTTCTCGGCAAGCCGGCCATGCAGAAGCGCAAGAAGCTCGACCAGTATTTCTTTATCAACCGTCGGGTGATTCAGAACAGGATGCTCTCCCAGGCTGTCCAGCAGGCTTATGGTGAACTGCTTGTGGAGCGTCAGGCCCCGTTTGTGCTGCTTTTTCTCGAAATTGATCCCACGCGTATCGATGTGAATGTCCATCCGGCCAAGCTTGAAGTCCGCTTTGATGATGAACGCAGTGTGCGCAATATGTTCTATCCGGTTATCAAGCGGGCTATCCAGCTCCATGATTTCTCTCCTGATCTGGGAGCTACAGAGCGTGACGATGCCTTTGGCGCGCCCCGTCAGGAGTCGGCATGGCGGAAGCTCTCCTTCCAGGATATTCCGGACAGATCAATGACGACGGGAGATCTCTACCGTAATTATCGTGAAGGAGCATTTCAGCATGCTCCGGAAACGAGATCGTCAACCCTGCTCCAGAGCGAACTCTTTACCGGCCCTTCCGGCTCCCCGGCACCGAAGCCTCAGCCTGAGCTTCGTGAAGGTGATGAGGGACTCTCTTTTGCCCTGCTCTCTCCGCTACCCGGAGATGAAGGGCAGCCAAACCCTAAAGAGGCTGAACCGAAAATCTGGCAACTGCATAACAAGTATCTCATCTGCCAGATCAAGACCGGCCTTATGATTATCGATCAGCACGTAGCGCATGAGCGGGTTCTGTACGAACGTGCGGTTGATGTGATGACCCAAAATGTTCCCAACTCCCAGCAGCTCCTCTTTCCCCAGAAAGTAGAGTTCCGGCCATGGGAGTATGAGGTTTTTGAGGAGATCCGTGAAGATCTCTACCGTCTTGGTTTCAACCTCCGCCTCTTCGGCAACCGGACGATCATGATCGAGGGGGTTCCGCAGGATGTCAAGCCGGGCACCGAGGTGACCATCCTGCAGGAGATGATTGCCGAGTATCAGGATAATGCGTCACGCCTCAAGCTCGAAAAGCGTGATAATCTGGCCAAGTCCTACTCCTGCCGAAACGCCATCATGACCGGCCAGAAGCTGAACCTTGAAGAGATGCGCACTCTGATTGACAACCTTTTTGCCACCCGTGATCCCTACTCCTGCCCGCACGGCAGACCGGTTATCATCAAGCTTTCGCTTGACCAGCTTGACCGGATGTTCGGAAGAAAATAAGCGGGGTTGTTGCAAGTTTCTGCAAAAGTACTAAATTCCCCCCTATGCCCTTGTAGCTCAGTGGATAGAGCAACAGTTTCCTAAACTGTAGGTCGGCGGTTCGAGTCTGCCCGAGGGCACTTTTCTTTTTCCCCCCTTTACTGCTCATCCATTCACCATTTATATAATGCATTGGATGCATGCGCTGCATTTTGTCGATTGCAGGGGCAAAGAAATTTGCTCACCAGCCGTTGTATCTCCCGCTTATTTGGTATTTTACATCCATAGTTACAGGGCCCTCTGAAACAATTGATTGTACGAGAGGGCCCATTATTTCCGGCAGCATTAACTACCTGCAAACATGAGATTTATCAGAGCAATCATCATCATTTTTCTGGTGATGTTCGTTGCCGATATTGCCCGATACTTTGTCTATCCCGATGTCGGCAGACTGGTTGATGAGAACCCGGCGAAAACCGCTTTTATGGAGGATCGGGAAGCCGAGTGGCTTCAGGAGGGACTTCTGGATAAAAAGATCCGCCAGCGGTGGGTTCCCCTGAAAAAGATCTCGCCGAATCTTGTCAAAGCGGTTCTTATTGCCGAAGACGACAAGTTCTGGCAGCATGGAGGGTTTGATTACCAGGCAATCGAGCGGGCTATAGAAAAAAACCTGCTGGCCAAAAAATTCAAGATGGGCGGTAGTACCATAAGCCAGCAGCTTGCCAAGAATCTCTATCTCTCGGCATCAAAAAATCCGGTACGCAAGATCAAGGAGGCCATTCTTACCTGGAGAATCGAAAAAACACTCTCCAAACGGAGGATTCTGGAACTCTACGTCAATGTTGCCGAGTGGGGAGACGGTATTTTCGGCATCGGCGAAGCCTCCCGTCACTACTACGGCGTGGCTCCCTCCGGGTTATCGGGACAGCAGGCAGCAAAGCTTGCCTCGGTACTGCCGAACCCGATCAGGTTCTCCCCTGTGGGTTCATCACCCTATGTGCGTGCCCGTTCCAGAATCATCTATGCCATCATGCAGCGGAGGGGCATTATTGTTCCCGGTTATCAGGAGGTTATGTCGCTTCCTGCGGATACCACAGCGGTTGATTCTGTTGTGGTCGGTATTCCGGAAAGTCTGATTAATGATGCGCTTTCGGCCGACAGCAGCGCAGTCGATCAAGGCAGTGCTTCCGGGGAATCGGAAAATGGCTCTTCTGGTTCGTCCCCTGCTGATAATGGCGGCAAGCCGAAAACTCCCTGAAAATGATTTGTAAGAGAAAACGCTCCGGTTATGGAGCGTTTTCTGATAGTCGGGTATCGTAATCAATTGTCGTGATCACTACCCTGTTTACCTTCCCCGTTGTTCGCTCAATAGTTCAAATAGTGACTTGTCAACGCCGCATACCGGACAGACCCAGTCATCGGGAATGTTTTCAAAGGATGTTCCCGGTTCAATGCCGCTGTCGGGATCACCAACTTCAGGATCATAGATGTAGCCGCATGGTATACAGACCCACTTTTCCATAAAAAACTCCGTTTTAATTATTCGTTTTCGTGATGACAAATTCAATGAGAGATAAGCCGGATATGTCGAGTCATCCGGCTTTCTCATTCAGCTAACATTAAGTCCTCGGGCGGCTAAAAAGTTCGCCTTTTTTTCCTGAACAGTGTTGTTTGCTCTTCGCCGCGCGTTTCAGGGATTCTGCAAATTTTGACTGTTTACCCAATTTCGTCAAAATTAATCGCGGGCACCTGTTTTGAACTTTCGCCAGCCTTATGTATCTTTTTACTGTTGTTGTAACATATCATTAACCTGTTCTCAGGGCGGGGTGAAAATCCCCACCGGCGGTATACCGGCTGTTAATCCGGAAAGCCCGCGAGCGCTTTCGATTATTTCGAAAGGTCAGCAGATTTGGTGAAACTCCAAAGCCGACGGTTACAGTCCGGATGAAAGAGGATAGCGATGCCCAGGAAATACTCCTGCATTCCTTCGCCCTGATTCATGGGCACCTCTCAGAAATATGTTGTTCCTGCGCTGTCGGCCACCGGACTCTTCATAGTCTTTTGGCTGCCGCTTGCAGCATGTTTTTTTGAGATGCTTTTGTGGTATGGTACGTAATTACCATCAATAAAATATGATACCATGAATCAGATTCTTGCCCGTAAGTATGGAGACTCTTTTGAGCGTGTTGAGCGTGCCCTTTCTGCCCTTCGTGAAGGTAAGGGGGTGCTTGTTGCCGACTCTCCGGATCGTGAAAACGAAGCCGATCTTATCTATTCCGCCGAATATCTTACCGTTCCCCAGATGGCACTGCTCATACGGGAGTGCAGCGGCATTGTCTGCCTCTGCATGACGGACGAAAAAGTCCGTTCGCTTGAGCTGCCCATGATGGTTACCAACAACACCAGCGGTTTTCAGACCGCCTTCACCGTCTCCATCGAAGCCGCTGAAGGGGTGACAACCGGTGTTTCAGCAGCCGATCGGGTTCATACGGTAAGAACCGCCTCTGCCCTGAATGCTCTTCCCTCCGATCTTCGCCGACCGGGTCATATCTTCCCTCTCAGGGCAAGAGCCGGAGGAGTGCTTGAGCGCCCCGGTCACACTGAAGGCACGGTTGATCTCATGCGCCTCGCCGGGCTCAACCCCTGCGGTGTCCTCTGCGAACTCACCAACCCCGACGGCACCATGGCTAACATGGAGGAGACTATTGTTTTTGCCGAAAAACACGCCTATCCGGTGCTCACCATTGAGGATGTTATTGCCTATCGGGAGCGGATAGAGCTTAAGGAGCAGGTTGCATAATGATTCTGATTTATTTGTAAAGTTCAGCGGCGAACTGGAGTGTAATGAACAGTTGCTTCACCAGTGCCGCTGTGATATATTTGTACAAATAAGAGAGGGAGGATCACTCATGAGTGCTGAATTGATGGATATCAGACGCAAAGTTCTTGCTCTGCCAGTAAAAGCCCGAGCAGAGCTTGCCGAGCAACTGCTTGCAAGTCTGGATGACACTGATGGTCAGGAAATTGAAGATATATGGATTGAACAGGCAGAGGAGCGCTATCAGGCCTATTTGAAAGGAGAGATTACGGCAAGGCCTTTTGCGGATGTACTTCGGGAGGCTACAGGGCACTCCTAAAAATCTATTCCGCAATTCGATAGCTTCGTTGGGCGGTACTCGAAATCCTCATGTACTCCGTGTACATTCCGGTTTCTCCGTTCCGTCCGCCTCTCTCTCAAACCGCTCACTACGATTTTAAGGGTGCCCTTATAGAAAAGCGGTATTGCTGTAAATTGATTTTTGACGGGAAATAAGAGCAAAAAACAGGTTAACTCCACGAGGAGGGCTCGATGAACTGGAAAAGAGTATTTGCGGTCTGGTTTCTGATTGCCGCGGCGGAGTCGGTGCATGGAACGCTTCGAAGGCTCTTTCTTGTGCCCCGGATTGGTGAGCTGCTCTCCCACCAGATCGGGGTTGTGGTCGGCTCCGCCATCATCTTTACCATTACCTGGCTCACTATCCGCTGGTTCGGTCCCGGTTCGCACCGGGAGCAGCTTCAGGTTGGTGCGCTCTGGGTGGTGCTTACACTCATCTTCGAATTCACACTCGGCTACTTTTTCGGCTACACCTTCGAGCGTATCCTCGCCGATTACAACATCCCCCAGGGTGGGCTGATGGTTTTCGGTGTGCTTTTCATGTTCATCGCGCCGGTAATGGCTGCACGGGCGCGGGGGTTGATTGAGTAGGTGGTGCTGAAGGGTTTGTTTTTTTGAAAAGGGAGGAGGATATATGAAGAGCATTATTAAATATACAGATGAGACGATTGGTGAATTAAAGGTGGTTAAAGACTTTCTGCCTTCACCTGAACAATTGATCCTGAAGGATGAGAACGTCAAGATTACTATCGCACTGAAAAAATCAAGTGTGGAGTTCTTCAAGAGTGAGGCAAAGAAACACCATACCTCCTACCAAGGGATGATAAGAGAACTCATAGACTGGTACGCAGTCCAGAACACCAAAAGCACATCATAATCTTGTTGATAAGGCGTAGCCTTATGGCTACATTAAGACTATGATTGAAATCCGGAAAACCAGTCATTTCGCCAAGTGGATCGACAGCCTGCAAGATATCCGGGCACGTGCACGCATTCAGGCAAGAATTGAGAGACTTGCTTTGGGTAATCCCGGGGATGTCAAGCCAGTCGGTGAAGGGATTTCGGAGATGCGAATTGATCATGGTCCCGGTTATCGGGTTTATTATACACAGCAAGGCCGATCAGTGATCATTTTGCTGGCTGGTGGCGATAAAAGTACGCAAGCCAGAGATATAAAAACGGCACGTTATCTGGCTGAAAATTTATAGGAGTTCCCTATGGCAAAAACCGTGACGACAAAATATGATGTATCCGAGCACCTTCGTACTCCGGAGGAGATGGCTGCTTATCTGGAGATGTGCATGGAAGAGGCAAACGGTGATACAGCGTTTATTGCGAAGGCATTGGGGGATATCGCACGGGCAAAAGGTATGACACAGGTGGCGCGGGATGCGGGTTTGTCTCGGGAGAGTCTCTACAAGGCTCTTTCAGGTGAACGCAGTCCGGGATTTGATACCATTCTTAAAGTAATACGTGCCCTCGGTTTGAAATTGCATGCCGAAGCCGCACCCGCACAAAATTAACCTCCCAATAAAAGCAATTCATAGGGAATGATGATTTTCCTGAATTTTCTTATGGGCAGGGTTATAAATCGTCGTGAGCGGTTTGAGTGCAAGGCGGACGGAGCGCAGAAACCGGAATGTACACGGAGTACATGAGGATTTTGAGCACCGCCCAACGAAGCAATCGAATCGCGCAACAGATTTATAGCCCTGCCCCTCCTAATACCATCCCCTTAACTTCATCGCCTCGGCAACCCGTCCGATGGCGACGATGTATGCCGCGAGGCGGTTGTGTACCTTGTATTGCTGTGCTGTTTTGTGCACGCTCTTGAAGGCGGTTTTCATCTTTTTTTCGAGGCGGGTGTGCACCTCATCCTCTTCCCAGTAGTAGCCGCTGGCGTTCTGCACCATTTCGAAGTATGAAACAGTGACTCCACCGGCGTTGCAGAGCAGGTCGGGGATGATGTGGATCCCTTTATTATATAATATAGCATCGGCCGCCGGGGTGGTGGGGCCGTTAGCCAGTTCGGCTACAATTTTTGCCCGGATATTCGATGCGTTGGTTTCGGTTATCACAGCTTCAAGTGCAGCAGGAAAGAGTACAGCCACATCAAGCTCAAGCAGCTTTTCATTGGAGATTGCTGAGGCTTCCGCAAAACCGCTGACGGAGCCGGTTTTCTCCTTATGCTTCCGGAGTGCTTCATAATCAAGCCCCCCGGGGTTATAAATTCCCCCTTTCGTATCGGAAACCGCGACCACCTTCATCTCTGAGAGTTTAACGGCAAGCCTGTGGGCATTGGCACCGGCATTTCCGTAACCCTGTATGGCGGCTGAGGCTCCGGCGAGCTTCAAGCCGAGAGCATCGGCAGCTTCTCGAACACAGTAGATGCCTCCTCTTGCGGTAGCGTCACTCCGTCCGGCAGAGCCTCCAAGCGCAAGGGGTTTTCCGGTGATAACTCCGAATTCGTTGTTTCCCTTCATGAAGGCGTACTCGTCAGCCATCCATGCCATGATTTGCGGTGTTGTGTAGACGTCCGGGGCAGGAATGTCTTTATCCGGGCCAAGGATTCTGCCAATCTGGCGGATCCAGGCGCGTGAGAGTCGCTCAAGCTCTCCCTCCGACATGGTTTTCGGATTGCAGATCACACCGCCCTTGCCGCCTCCGAGCGGAATGTCGAGCAGGGCTGTTTTCCAGGTCATCCCGGCAGCAAGGGCTCTTATGGTATCGATGGTCTCGTCAGGGTGAAAGCGGATACCGCCCTTGTTCGGCCCCCTCGCATCGTTATGCTGTACCCGGAAGCCGCGAAAGACATGGGTATTGCCGTTGTCCATTCTGACCGGTAAAGCAACATGCAGCTCCCGCATCGGCCAGCGGAGAAGTTCGTGCGCAACCGGATCAAGCCTTAATATCGCGGAAGCTTCATCAAGCTTATTTTGAGCGGTTTTAAACGGGTCGGGCATAGGGAAGCGAATAGACCTGTTACGCAATCGTGACGGTGCCTCTGTAGACAATCTTTGCCGGGCCGGTAAGGTAGACCTCCTGCATCGCTTCGTCGAAGCGGACTCCAAGGATGTCGCCGCTTTTTACCGTTACCCTGATGTTGCAGCTCTCCACCTTGCCCAGCTTGCGGCTCATGAGTGCGGCGGCTACAGCTCCGGTTCCGCAGGCGAGGGTTTCATCCTCAACCCCGCGCTCAAAGGTGCGAATCGAAAGAGAGTCGGGAGAGGTAATCTCGATAAAGTTGACATTGGTGCCTCCGGGGAACTCGTCGGTTCTGTGCCTGATGGTTCGGCCTGTTCCTGTGACACTCGCGTTTTCGAGGTCTGACGTATATATAATAATATGCGGAGAGCCGGTATTGACCGAGTGGCAGGTTAGCCCTTCAAGTTCAATGCCGGTTCTGAAGCTTTCGGGTGCGAGCATTCGGAGCTGAACGGTTTCAGGCCCGGTCACAACGGCGTCATAGCGATTGCCGTTGGCTTCAAAGGAGCAACTGCTATCCGACGTAAAGGTGACTCCGATGGTGTGGGCGAAATAGGCCGCGCACCGCCCGCCGTTGCCGCACATTGAGCCCAAAAGGCCGTCGGAATTGTAGTACTTCATGCTGAAGTCATAGTGCGCTGAAGGCTCAATGAGAATAAGCCCGTCGGCACCTATACCGGTTCTCCGGGTACAGAGATCCCTTATCTGAAGGGTAGCAAGATGTATTGAAAGAGAGCGGTTGTCGATAACAATAAAGTCATTGCCTGCTCCCGAGAGTTTGCTGAAGGTGATTTCCATGATTCAGTGTAATGTTCCCCGAGCTCTTCTTCCGGGCTCATTCAGATAGTTTCAAGGGCAAAAAAGCGTTCCGGGAAGAGCTTTCATGCTGTATAATAAAACAATAGCGCCTTATTGCGCCGCCAAAAAATTTATTATTAAAAATTTTTTCTTATTTTATTTGCTAAAACGTGAGGTAAATTATTTGGTGAATCGCCTCGCTGTTGCAGGTTTTAACATGGATATTTCCAGAAGTCTGATATAGATTTTACGTGCAGAGCGTTACGATACATGCAGAAAGCCGGATGGTTCAGGTGATCACTCAAGGGCCACATGGCATTAGTCTGACAGTATCGCAAGAGTTTTCTTTCGGTTTCTTCAACCTGAATATGTCCAAACAAAGGAGAGAATACAATGGCTGAACAAGTGAATCCGGCCGGAGTCAAGCCAAAGGGCACAGTCCCACCTCCCAAGGGGAATGCTCCTTCTCCAAAGGGGAACGGCGCTCCGGGCGCTCCATCCGTTATCAAGGAGCAGGATGCTTCGAAAATGAGAAGATTTCTGTTCCAGCGAACAGAGACCCGTACCACCAAGTGGTATCAGATTTTTGATACCGACAAGGTTGATGATGAGCAGGTAGTTGGTGCTCACCTTGCCCTGCTTGGCGTGCTGGGTTTTCTCATGGCCATCTACTATGTGGCCGGTATCCAGGTTTTCCCATGGGGAGCTCCGGGTTTTCATGACAGCTGGTTCTATCTGACCATCAAACCTCGAATGGTCTCTCTCGGTATTGATACCTACAGCACCAAAACCGACGATCTTGCCTTTGCAGGTCAGAACCTTCTCGGCTGGGCTGCGTATCACCTGTTGGCCGGTTCCGTTCTGATTTTTGGTGGATGGCGTCACTGGACCCACAACCTCACCAATCCGTTTACCGGTCGTGCAGGTAACTTCCGCGACTTCCGCTTCCTCGGCAAGTTCGGCGATGTAGTCTTCAGCGGTACCAGCGCCAAGTCCTACAAGGATGCGCTCGGGCCTCATGCGGTATACATGTCGCTGCTCTTCCTCGGCTGGGGTCTTGTGATGTGGTTTATTCTTGGCTTTGCTCCGATTCCTGATTTCCAGACGATCAATGCCGAGACCTTCATGTCGTTTATCTTTGCGGTAATCTTTTTCTCTCTTGGTATCTACTGGTGGAACAACCCTCCGAATGCAGCTACCCATCTGAATGATGATATGAAGGCGGCATTCTCGGTACACCTTACCGCCATGGGCTATATCAGCATCGCCTGCGGCTGTATCGCGTTCGTTGCTTTCCAGCAGCCTTCCTTTGCTGCATACTACGCACACCTGAATACCCTTGCATTCTATCTCTACGGCGAGCCTTTCAACAGGGTGAGCTACAACTTTGTTCAGGAGGGCGGCAGAATCATCTCCGGCTCGAAAGAGTTTGTTGATTTCCCTGCCTATGCAATTCTTCCAAAGAACGGCTCCACATTCGGTATGGCAAGAACCGTGATCAACCTGATCACATTCAACCATATCATCTGCGGTGTGCTCTATGTCTTTGCCGGTGTCTATCATGGTGGTCAGTATCTTCTTAAAATCCAGCTTAACGGCCTCTACAGCCAGATCAAGTCTGTCTTTGTCGCCAAGGGTCGTGACCAGGAGGTCCAGGTCAAGATTCTCGGAACAGTCATGGCGCTCTGTTTTTCAACCATGCTCTCCGTTTATGCTGTGATTGTATGGAACACTATCTGTGAGCTGAACCTTTTCGGTACGAACATTCTCATGTCGTTCTACTGGCTGAAACCGCTTCCGATTTTCCAGTGGATGTTCACCGATCCAAGTATCAATGACTGGGTTATGGTTCACGTTATTGTGGCCGGTTCACTCTTCTCACTGATTGCACTTGTCCGTATTGCATTCTTCTCGCACACCTCTCCACTGTGGGATGATCTTGGTCTCAAGAAGAACTCCTACTCCTTCCCCTGCCTTGGTCCGGTCTACGGCGGTACCTGCGGTGTATCGATCCAGGATCAGCTCTGGTTTGCCATGTTGTGGGGAATCAAGGGCCTTTCTGCAGTCTGCTGGTATATCGACGGAGCCTGGATTGCTTCCATGATGTATGGTGTTCCTGCGGCTGACGCAAAGGCATGGGACTCTGTTGCCGGACTTGCCCATCACTATTCAGCAGGTATCTTCTACTACTTCTGGACAGAGACGGTCAACATCTTCTCAAGCTCGCATCTTTCGACGATTCTGATGATCGGTCACCTTGTCTGGTTTATCAGCTTTGCCGTATGGTTTGAAGATCGCGGTTCCCGTCTTGAAGGTGCTGATATCCAGACCAGAACTATCCGCTGGCTTGGAAAGAAGTTCCTCAACCGTGATGTTGCGTTCCGCTTCCCGGTACTGACGATTTCAGACTCGAAGATGGCAGGTACGTTCCTCTATTTCGGCGGTGTATTCATTCTTGTCTTCCTGTTTATCGGAAACGGATTCTATCAGACTGACTCTCCTCTGCCTCCGCAGGTAACTGATGCTACAGTCTCAGGTCAGGTTCTTCTGACACAGGTTGTTGACTATCTGATGAAACTGATCGCCTGAGAAACTCTCAGAACCTGAGCGGTTATACTGCTCAGGCTCTGTTTATTGCTACTAAAGTCTATTCTGTAATTTAAGAGGAGGGTTTTTATGGCCGATCCTGTACAACAGCCAGATATATCGTCAGTACCTGCCTCAAAGGCCAAACCGGTTCCGCCGAAAGTGGCAGCTCCGGCGGCCAAGCAGGCTGAGGCAAAACCAAAGGCTCCTGCGCCGAAGCAGGTTGGAAAGCCAAGGCTTGAACCGCTTAATGTCAATCTCGGAAGAACCGGTATTGCTTCGGAATCTCTTCAGCCGATAAAGAAGGCAGCAGCGAAACCGGCTCCGGGAGCAGCACCGGCTGCAACGGGTGCTAAACCTGCACCGGGAGCAAAGCCTGCGGCACCGGCAGCAAAAGGCGCACCGGCCGTTCCGGGAGCCAAACCGGTACCAGGCGCAAAACCTCCGGCACCAGCAGCAAAAGGTGCTCCTGCTGCACCGGGAGCCAAACCCGCAGCGCCTGCCGCACCAGCGGCTAAAGCTGCACCGGCTGCACCAGCAGCAAAAGCAGCGCCCTCGGCCGGACCGAGGGCAAAGTCCCATTATTTTATTATCGAGAACCTCTGTGTTGGCTGCGGACTTTGTGTTGACAAGTGTCCGCCAAAAGTGAAGGCTATCGGCTACAAGTTTTATGGTGATGTTCAGGAGGGAGGATACCGGGCTTATATTGATCAGGATGCCTGTATCTCCTGCTCCGCCTGTTTCTCATCGGATGAGTGTCCTGCAGCGGCATTGATTGAAATTCTTCCGGATGGTGAAATACTTGACTATAAATTCACCCCGCCGGAGCGGCTTGATTTCGATCTGCGCTTCCTTCACCGTTTTCACAGGGAACCAGGGTAGAAGAGTAGTGAACTTCTTCTCTTCTCACCGTAGTTTTATAAAAGCATTGCTTCACCGGAGCAATGCTTTTTTTTTCGAATATCACCTTCTCTCATGCAGGATACTTATTCCTTACAGCCGGAACAATCCGGAAGTTTACATACGGACGATGCTGTAACGCAGAACAGTGTACTGGTCATCATTCCAACCTACAATGAGGCTGAAAATATTGGCAGGCTGCTGAACGATCTGGAACGGCTTTACCCCTCAACTGTCGAGATGCTGGTGATTGATGACAACTCTCCTGACGGAACAAGGGATATTGTGCGATCACTGCAAACCGTGATTCCACGTCTGCACATGATCACACGGGAACGAAAACTGGGGCTTGGTACGGCTTACCTTACCGGTTTCCGTTACGCCCTTGAGCACAACTACCGGTATGTTGTTGAAATGGATGCAGACTATTCACACGATCCGGTGATGATCCGGGAACTGCTTTCTGCGATGACGGGTGCTGATCTGGTTGTCGGCTCCCGCTACATGAATAATACGGTCAATGTTGTCAACTGGCCGCTTGGCCGCCTCATCCTTTCAAAACTTGCCAGTATCTATACGCGCATGATAACCGGATTGCCGGTCGCTGATCCGACCAGTGGATTCAAATGTTTCTCTGCAGCAGTATTGCGTTCGCTTGATCTTGACCGGATAAATTCCCAGGGCTACTCGTTTCAGATCGAGATGAATTTCAGAGTATGGAAAAAAGGGTTCACCATACGGGAGGTGCCTATTGTCTTTGTTGACCGCACCGTCGGGAAATCAAAAATGACCAAACAGAATATCCGTGAAGCTATCCGGATAGTCTGGTTGCTGAAGATAAAGTCAATATTCGGCCTCCTGTAGGGGCTGAACTGTGCGTCATGGGGATTTCTCACCAGCTGCGCAGGATTCGAAATGACAAAAAAGAAGGGGCAGTTCCGACCTTCCGGACTGCCCCTCCGGGGATTCTTTTATGCCCCTTTATCGGCGATAATCTTCAGTGCGATATCGGGCGGTGCCTCCTCATAATGGCTGAAGCTGTAGGTATATCTTGCCCGGCTCTGGGTCAGGCGAGTAAGCGCATGATGGAACGGAGTCAGTGCTGCCTGGGGAATAAGAGCCCGGATGATCTGCATCCTGACATCAGCCTCCATACCGAGTATTTTCCCACGCTTGCTGGAAATATCACCGACAATTTCACCGGTGTACTGATCCGGAGCATAGACGGTCAGGGAGTAGAGCGGCTCAAGCAGGAAGGGTTTGGCCTTTTCGAAAGAGGCCTTGAATGCCATACTTGCTGCAATTTTAAAGGCAAACTCTGAACTGTCAACCGGGTGAAAAGAGCCGTCATAGGCCACTGCTTTAAGATCAACCACCGGATAGCCGGCAAGGATACCGTGCTCAATGGCTTCATGCAGTCCTTTTTCAACAGCAGGGAGGTAGCGTGTAGGCACAACACCACCGACCACTTCGCTTGCAAAGCTGAATCCCGAGTCACGCACTACCGGTTCCAGACGAACCCAGACATCACCATACTGCCCTCTGCCGCCGGACTGCTTTTTATACTTCCCCTGGGCTGAGGAGGGAACACGAATGGTCTCACGGTAAGGGATCTTGATGGGGGAGATATCAACCTTGACATTGAATTTTGCCTGAAGGCGGCTGATGATGGTTTCAAGGTGGGTTTCACCAAGGGTTTTCAGTATGGTCTGGTTAAACTCAACATCATGATCAATGGCAAAACTCGGATCCTCCTCATGCAGATGGTGCAGGCCGGATGAGATTTTGTCTTCATCACCCTGGGTGAGCGGGATGATGGCCGTGGCCAGTACCGGTACCGGAAACTTGATCGGACTGATCCTGCAGAGCGTTCCTTTGTCGGCAAGGGTATCATTGGTGTGGGCATCCTTGAGCTTGACAACCATACCGATATCTCCGGCGAGGAGCTTGTCAACGGGGATTTTTTTCTGGCCGAGCATGGTGTATACCTGCCCCGGTTTTTCAATCTGTCCGGTCTGAACATCAATCAGTTCATGTCCGGTTTCAAGATGTCCCGAATAGACCCGCAGAAAGGAGATCTCTCCGATACGGGGTTCCGACATGGTTTTGAAAATAAATGCAACGGTGGGGCCGTTCGGGTCCGGCTGCAGAAGATTCTCTTTCTCATCGACCGTACAGATAGTGTGTTCAGGTCCGCGTTCAATCGGTGAGGGGCAGAGGTTGACGATTGCGTTCAGGAGGCGTTCCGAACCGATAAGATGGAGCGGTGAGGTGCAGAAAACAGGGAAAAAGGTTCTGGTCAGCAGAGCCGATTTGATTCCTGAGCGCAGCTCCTCCTCGGTAAGGTTTCCGACTTCGAAAAACCGGTTCATCAGCTCTTCGTCGGTTTCTGCAACCGCTTCAACAAGCTCCTGATGCATCTCTTCGGCACGCTTCAGATAGAGGTCCGGAATCTCGGAGATAGTCATGCTGCCGGGTTTATCCGGACTGAACTCTATCTGCTTCATCATCAGGACATCGATAAGGGTATGATGTCCGATACCCTCTTCGGCGGGAAATTGAATGGGTGTGACAAGGTGGCCGAAATGATCCCGAAGCTCCTGCACCGTATTGTTAAAGCTGGTTCTTTCGGCATTGAGTTTTGTCAGGATGAACATGACCGGTTTATAGTACTCACCGGTATAATCCCAGATGATATCCGTGCCGACTTCAACGCCGGTTGCGGCATTGACGGTCATGAGTACGGTATCGGCCACCCGCATGGCGGACTTGACATCACCGTGAAAGTCAAGCAGACCGGGTGTATCGATAATGTTTATTTTCTGCTCGTTCCAGAACCCGTGAATGAGGGAGGTGTTCAGACTGTGTTGGCGCTCGATTTCATCATTTGAGTAATCCGAGAGCGTGTTTCCGTCTTCAATACTTCCGAGGCGATTTATTACTCCCATGGAGAGAGCAAGTGATTCGCAAAGCATGGTCTTGCCGCTTCCGGTATGACCAGTAATAACAATGTTTCTCAATTGATCCGGCTGTACTGCATGCATGGCAGAACTCCTTTGTTGAATTAATGATGACCTCTCCGGTCGGTGTTCGATAAATGCGGTGCGGAATCATTTTGTGAAATGAAAACCGCCCGAGAAGTAATTAACAAAAAAAAGTACTATTTGCTGCCGGGTGAACAATGAAATGGTTGAGAAAAAAGGATATATTTTCAATTCATGGCTGAACCATAATCACCGTTCAGCTCCGGCCTATGCAGTACGCTCATAACAACAATAAATATATTTCGTTATGCCAATTATCAGGAAGATTCTTGCTCGTCAGATCCTTGATTCAAGGGGAAATCCAACGGTTGAAGTTGATGTCTATACCGAAACCTCCTTCGGCCGGGCCGCTGTACCCAGCGGCGCTTCTACCGGTATCCATGAAGCTGTCGAACTCCGGGACGGCGATGCGGACATCTATCTTGGAAAAGGGGTACTCAAGGCTGTTGACAATGTCAATACCGTTATCAATGATGCGCTTGAGGGAATGCTTGTGACCGAGCAGGAGGAGATTGATCAAGCGTTGCTTGCTCTTGACGGTACGCCGAACAAGGCGAAACTTGGAGCAAATGCCCTGCTTGGTGTTTCACTTGCCTGTGCCAGGGCCGGTGCAGAGTACACCGGACTTCCGCTTTACCGCTACATAGGCGGAACGATGGCCAACACGCTTCCCGTTCCGATGATGAATGTGCTGAACGGTGGAGCACATGCTGATAATACGGTTGATTTTCAGGAGTTCATGATCATGCCGGCAGGCTTCGACACCTTCTCTGACGCGCTGCGTTGCGGTGCTGAAATATTTCACGCGCTCAAGGCTCTGCTGAAAAGCAAGGGTTTGAGTACCGCTGTCGGTGATGAGGGCGGTTTTGCTCCGAACCTCCGCTCAAATGAAGAGGCCATTGAACTGGTTATTGAGGCTATCGGCAAAGCCGGTTATAAGGCAGGTTCTCCGACCGACAAGGGCGGGCTCGGCGAAGCACAGGTTATGATTGCCCTTGATCCTGCAAGTTCCGAATTTTACGATTCCGCAAAGAAGCGCTATGTCTTCAAGAAATCATCCAAACGGGAGCTGACCTCACAGGAGATGGCGGAGTACTGGGAGAAGTGGGCCAGTGACTACCCGATTATCTCCATTGAGGATGGTATGGCTGAAGATGACTGGGAGGGTTGGAAGATGCTGACCGACAAGATCGGTTCACGCGTACAGCTTGTCGGCGACGATCTCTTTGTGACCAACAGCAAACGGCTTGCTGATGGTATTGAGCGCGGTGTAGCCAACTCCATCCTGATCAAGGTCAACCAGATCGGGACACTTACCGAGACCCTTCAGGCTATTGATCTTGCAAAATCCAATGGTTACACCTCAGTCATCAGTCATCGAAGCGGTGAAACCGAGGACAGCACGATTGCCCAGATTGCTGTAGCGACCAATGCCGGCCAGATCAAGACCGGCAGCATGTCCCGTTCGGACCGTATGGCAAAGTATAATGAGCTGCTTCGCATTGAAGAGGAGCTTGGTGATCAGGCCCGTTATCCCGGAAAGAGAGCCTTCAGAGTCTGAATAGTGTGCAGGGAACCCTTTTGCTGAAAGGGTTCCCTGCATTTATACCGGTGTCCGTTTTTTTACCTCTGCACTACCCGGCCAACCATAGCGTTTTGTGACTTGAAGAAGATATTTAACACCATATGGGAGCAAATCCTTCTGAACCCGAAAAAGTATTTTTTCAGGGTGGCGTTTGCTTTTATTGTGATCTGGTTTCTTTTTGATGACTTTGGTGTTGTGAAAAGAGTCCGCATGGAGGTGGAGCATCGCCAGCTTGAGGAACGGCTGAAAGTTGAGCAGAAGAGAATCATCGCCAATGAGCTTCGCATCCAGCATGCTCACGATCCTGACAGTATTGAGGCCGCAGCAAGGGAGAAATATAATTTCCGTAAACCGGGTGAAACCCTCTTTATCATTACCGATAAATAGTTCTTCATCCAAGCGTTCTACCATTCAATGTATCAGTATCGTCGCCGTTTAACCAGGGAAGTCCCTTTTGGAGCCCTGGTACTGGGAGGCTATCAGCCTGTCAGGGTAGAGTCCATGACCAATACACATACCATGGATACCGTGGCAACTGTTGCCCAGTGCCGAAGGCTTTATGAAGCCGGGTGCGAGATTATCCGTCTTACCGTTCCTACCGAAAAGGACGCTGAAAATCTCAGGAACATTCGGGATCAACTCCGTCGTGACGGTATTGCTACGCCGCTTGTTGCCGATATTCACTTTTCGGCAAAAGCTGCGCTTAAAGCGGTTGAATTTGTGGAAAATATTCGCGTCAATCCCGGTAACTATGCTACACGCCAGAAGTTCTCAAGCGATGAGTATTCGGAAGAGGAGTACCTCCAGGAGATTGAACATGTCCGTACCGAATTTACTCCCCTTGTAGAGAAAGCCCGTCAATTCGGTGTATCAATGAGAATCGGTACCAACCACGGGTCGTTGTCCGACCGTATTGTCAGCCGGTTCGGGAACTCACCGGAGGGGATGGTTGAAGCCGCTCTGGAGTTTGCAAGGATCTGTGAAGATCTCGGCTATTACGATATCCTCTTTTCGATGAAAGCCTCAAACGTCCGGGTGATGATTCAGGCTTACCGGCTTCTGGTTGAGAAGGCGGACGGGGAGCTTAAACATGCCTATCCGCTTCATCTCGGTGTCACCGAGGCCGGGGATGGTGATGAGGGCCGGGTCAAGTCGGCTATGGGTATCGGAGCGCTTCTTGAGGATGGTCTTGGTGATACCATCCGGGTCTCTTTGACTGAGGATCCGGTTAACGAAGTTCCTGTCGGTTTTGCGATCGTGAAAAAGTATAACGATTTCCAGCTTGTCAAGGGTGACAGGGGTCATATTCCCATAGGTCAGGTTGTTGAAAACCGTAATAGCCATAACCCTTCCCAGGAGAAGCCTCCGTTCTCGCCATTCAGCTATCAGCGTCGTCTCTCTCGCAAGGTTGAACTTGCAGGGATGAGGGTTGGGGGTGATGAGACGGTGCGAGTGGAAACAGCGCTCCACACCCCGCTCTCTAAAATGGACGAGGTTTATGCGGAGGCGCTCAAAAGGCTTGCACCCGAAAAACCGCAGGATGCAATCCGTTCGGAGCTGGTCTCTGTACGTGTGGAGAGCAGTGAGGATCTTGACCATCTTGAGCAGCTTCAGGCAAGACTCGGGGATCATGCCCGTTTTGTTGCTGCTTCAACGGGTGATCACTCCCTTTTTGTTCGTCTGCTTGATAGAGTTTCAAAAGCAAGGTTTGATATTGTTGAGGGTGAACGGCTTGATAAAGAGCTTCTCAGCCATCTTAAGGGTGAGCGCCTTGCCGCTGTTGAGCTCTGTTTTCTTCATGAACAGGCGACATCCTCAGCCCCCGCCGGGGTTCTTCTGCATCTTGCTGAACAACTGCACCGGGAGCGGTGTGAACGGCTCTTTTTTTCCGTACAGTCAAACGATGCGCTCTTTGCCACCCGGCGTCTTGTTCAGGCATTCAACAGCCGTTCACTGGACTATCCGATCATTGTTCGTTACAGGGAGAGTGCTGCGGAACGGCTTGACTCGCTGATCAGCAGTTCCGTTCAGACCGGGACGCTCTTTTGTGACGGTATCGGTGATATGCTCGCACTCCAAACCGGGCTCTCTGTGGATGACGAGGTCAATCTTGCCTTCAATATCCTTCAGGGTGCAAGAGTCAGAATGTCCAAAACCGAATTCATCTCCTGTCCCGGCTGCGGCAGAACCTACTTTGAGCTTGAACAGGCAACGGCCTCCATAAAAAAGAGAATGGCTCATCTCAAGGGGTTGAAGATCGGCATCATGGGTTGTATTGTCAATGGCCCCGGAGAGATGGCCGATGCTGATTTCGGATATGTCGGAGCCGGGAAAAACCGCATCAATCTCTATGTAGGACGAGAGTGTGTCGATGAAAATATTTCAGAGAAGATCGCCGTCGACCGCCTCATCGAGCTGGTCAAAGAACGAGGAAAATGGGTTGATCCGGTATAACGGAGCGCCATGGCTATGCCGCCCTATAATCCCTTTGCTGCGGATTGTTCCCTGCGTTATGTGCTGATTACCGGTGCATCCATGGGTATAGGAGCGCTCTTTGCCCGTGAATTTGCCAAAAGAGGCCGAAATCTTGTGCTTGTCGCCCGTTCAGCCGACGCCATGCATATGCTGGCTGAAGAACTTCGCCGGAGTTGCGGTATCAGGGTTGAGGTCTATCCTGCCGATCTGCGTGACCCCGGGAGCCCCGAACGAATCCTTGAGTTTTGCCACCTCCGCCATACCGAGGTCGATCTGCTCATTAATTGTGCCGGGCTTTCGCGTGCCGGTGATTTCAGTGACATCCCGGAGGAAAAGCTGGATGAGATCGTAATGGTCAATATGCTGACGCTGGCGAAACTCACCAGGCTCTTTCTGCCCGATATGGTGCAGAGAAAACAGGGCGCAATTATGAATATTGCCTCACTGGCCGGATTTCAGGGAGTTCCGGGTCTCGGACTCTATTCTGCGACGAAGTCATTTATTATAACCCTCTCCGAAGCGCTTCATGCTGAGCTGAAAAAGAGTGGAATCAGTGTTACCGCGGTTTGTCCGGGCTTCACTGATACCGATATTTTTGAACATTCCGGTCATAACCGGACGCAGATACGTTTGCCGGTTTACAAGCCGGAAGTTGTTGTTGAAGCGGCAATTAAAGGCTTGATGAAAAACAGGAGGCTTGTCTATCCCACCCTGCTTGACAAGGTTCTGGTCTACTCCCAGAGGGTCGCTTCCAGAGGGATGGCGATAGGGCTTGCAGGTTTTTTTGCAGGGATAAGGAGTGATAGATAAATTATTCCTTTTTTCTTTGTATAATTAAAATCGCTCAGTATATTACCTGCCCTGTTTTTTGAAAGAGCTGCTGGTGTAGCTCAATTGGTAGAGCAGCTGATTTGTAATCAGCAGGTTGCGGGTTCGAGTCCCATCACCAGCTCTGGATTATCGGGTAGGTAGCGAAGTGGTTAAACGCAACAGACTGTAAATCTGTCGACTATGTCTTCGGAGGTTCGAATCCTCCCCTACCCACACTCTTTTTTCGTGTGTTATGCTGATGTAGCTCAGTCGGTAGAGCACTTCCTTGGTAAGGAAGAGGTCATCGGTTCAAGTCCGATCATCAGCTCAGGTTCTTGGGGTTTTGTTGGATACGTCAGTAGCTTAATTGGTAGAGCAGCGGTCTCCAAAACCGCAGGTTGGGGGTTCGATTCCCTCCTGACGTGCATGAAGAGAGGTATATCACTGTAGTTTATTCCGGATTCTTATTCATGAGTAATTATATCGGTAAAGCGGGTCAGTATTATCGCGATGTGATCAATGAGATGCGGAAGGTTGTCTGGCCGGGCAAGGAAGAGATAAAGGATTTGACGATTGTCGTGCTGACGGTTTCAGGTATACTTGCCTTGTTTACGTTTCTTGTCGACTGGGTCATAAATTTCGTTATGGGAAAGTTATTGTAAGAAACAGAGTTAAGGTGAATTGATGAGCGCAAGAAAAAAGGAAGTCGATATTCAGGGTGTTCCGGTTGCACGCTGGTATGCACTCAGGATTTATTCTGGCCATGAGCGCAAGGTGAAAGAGGGCATAGATGCTGAGGTGGCTCGCTGTAATCTTGCCGACAAGATTCTACAGGTCTATGTTCCCTATGAGCGCTTTGTGGAGGTCAAGAACGGTAAAAAAAGAAGTCTTACCAAGAACGCCTTTCCGGGTTATGTGCTTATTGAAGCTGTGCTTGACAAGCAGACAAGAAATCTGATTCTCGATATTCCTTCCGTGATGGGTTTTCTGGGTGTGGATGATAATCCGATCCCGCTCCGTCCTGATGAGGTCGAAAAGATTCTGGAGCCGGAGAATACTATTGAGCACCGCTCGGTTATTGAGTCGCCGTTCAAGGTTGGTGATTCTGTCAAGGTTATAGACGGTCCGTTCAGTTCGCTGACCGGGGTTGTCCATGAGGTATGCACCGAGAGGATGAAGGTTAAGGTTATGATAAGTTTCTTTGGTCGCAGCACGCCCACAGAGCTTGATTTTTCACAGGTTAAGTCAGTTTCCCAATAATAGGGCTTAAGTAATTTAAGCTTCTGAATAGAAATAGATTATGGCAAAAAAGGTAATCGGATTTATCAAGCTTCAGATCCCCGCTGGTGCAGCAAATCCCGCTCCTCCTGTAGGTCCCGCACTTGGTCAGAAGGGTGTCAATATCATGGAGTTTTGCAAGCAGTTCAATGCAAAGACCCAGTCTGAATCGGGAATGATCATTCCTGTGGTGATTACGGTGTATTCTGACAAGTCGTTCACGTTTATCACCAAAACCCCGCCGGCTGCTGTTCTGCTTCTTAAAGAGGCGCAGCTGAAAAAGGGTTCCGGCGAGCCGAACCGCAACAAGGTTGGAACGGTATCGCGTGAGCAGGTTCGCAGAATAGCCGAGCTGAAGTTGCCCGATCTCAATGCGGTTGATCTCAGAGGTGCCGAGGAGATGATTGCCGGTACAGCAAGAAGTATGGGAATCGTTGTCGAGGGTTGATTATTTTCAGGTTCAAGGTTGTGGGAGGCCCTCAAAAGCCGCTTTTTTTACCACTTTTCAAGAGATAAACAATGGCTGGAAAAAAATACAGGAATGCAGCATTGAAGGTTGATCGTCTCCAGGAGTACGATCTCGGTGATGCTGTGGAGAAGGTAAAGGAGATTACCGATTCGAAGTTCAATGCGACTATCGATATCGCGGTAAAGCTCGGGGTTGATCCCCGTCATGCTGATCAGGTTGTTCGCGGTACGGTTATGCTTCCGCACGGAACCGGTAAAACGGTTTCAGTTCTGGTTGTCTGCAAAGAGGCCAAGGTTGAGGAGGCAAAAGAGGCCGGAGCTGACATGGTCGGGTTTGAGGAGTATATCGAGAAAATCCAGGAAGGGTGGACCGGTGTTGATGTGATTATTGCCACTCCCGATGTTATGGGTCAGCTTGGCAAGGTAGCCAAAATTCTTGGACCACGCGGTTTGATGCCGAATCCCAAGTCCGGAACCGTCACCATGGATGTGGCCAAGGCGGTCAGGGATGTCAAGGCTGGTAAAATCGAATTCAGGGTTGATAAAGCCGGAAATGTTCATGCTCCGGTCGGAAAGGTCTCTTTCGGTTCTGATGAGCTGGTAGTCAATATCAACAGTTTCCTTCGTGAAATTGTTCGCCTGAAGCCATCGGCAGCCAAGGGCCAGTATGTCCAGGGCATTGCGCTTTCAAGCACCATGTCCCCGAGCGTGAAGGTTAAAAAGGAAAAATTTGTCGCCTAATAAAAACGGTTTATACGAATGAAGCGAGATAGAAAAGAGCAGATCGTTCAGGATGTAGCTGTGAAGGTCAACCGCTCACAGGGTATATATCTGACGGAATTCCAGGGATTGAGCGTAGCGAAAATGGCGGAGCTTCGCGGTGAGTTCAGAAAAGTCGGTGTTGAGTACCGTGTTGTCAAGAATACACTCATTAAGAAAGCGCTGAAGGATCTGGAGGGAGCTGACAAGCTTGCCGCCGGTCTGAAAAGCACAACAGCCGTTGCATTCGGATATGATGATCCGCTTGCGCCTGCAAAAGTCATCAGGAAGTTCAGTAAAACCAATGAACTGCTGAAGTTCAAGATGGCAGCCATTGATGGAGTCGTTTTTGGAGCCGATTCGCTTCCAGCGCTCTCTGAAATGCTGACCAAGACGGAAAATGTCGGTCGTGCAGCCGGATTGATCAACAATGTTGTGAGTTCTGTGCCGATCGTTGTTAATGCGATTGCAAGGAACCTCGTATCGGTACTCGATCAGGTTGCCAGGCAGAAGCAGTAACGGTACAACCAAACTATTACGCACTCAGAAATTATCATAATTGTAAATTAAACAAGAGAGGGGAATAATGTCTATCGAAACACTTGTAGAGGAAATTGGTAAGTTGACGCTCACAGAGGCTTCTGAACTGGTCAAGGCTCTGGAGACAAAGTTTGGTGTCAGCGCAGCTCCTGTCGCTGTTGCCGGTGTTGCTGTAGCAGCTCCTTCTGATGCACCTGCCAAGGAAGAGCAGACCGAGTTTGATGTTGTGCTGACCGCCGCTGGCGAAAGCAAGATCAACGTCATCAAGGTCGTTCGTGCCCTTACCGGTCTTGGACTGAAAGAGGCCAAGGATCTTGTAGATGGCGCACCGAAGACTGTCAAGGAAGCTGTATCGAAAGATGAGGCTGAAAAGATAGCCAAAGAGCTGAAAGACGCAGGCGCATCTGTTGAGTTGAAGTAATCTTTAAAAAGAGTCATTACTACAGCAAGCTCCGTTTCGTTCAGAAACGGAGCTTTGTCCGTTTGTATTAGTTCCGTTTAGATGAGAGTTCCTGTGATGATACGATTAAGGTGATCCGGCTGTTTATGTGACCGGCAAAGTTTCTGTAGAGCTTTGTTCTGACTTAATCTGTAAGTAATTCATGCAATTGATAAAAGCGAGGTGCATGTGAAAGTGGCTGATGCGACAACACCCTGTATTGACTTTTCCAAAATCCAAAGTATTATAGAGCCGCCCGATCTCTTAAAAGTTCAGTTAGACTCATTTCATAATTTTCTGCAGGATAGCGTTCCGCTCGCAAAGAGAAAGGATCAGGGACTTGAAAGGGTTCTTCGCAGCGCTTTTCCTATTACGGATACCAGAGGGCTCTATCTGCTTGAATATATTTCATACAGCTTTGACAAACCCAAATACACCGTTGAGGATTGTATTGAACGCGGGCTTACCTACGATGTATCACTGAAAGTCAAGCTCAAGCTCTCCTACAAGGACGAGCCGGACGAGACCGACTGGAAGGAGACCATCCAGCAGGAGGTATACCTCGGACGAATTCCCTTTATGACCGAGCGGGGTACCTTTATTGTCAATGGCGCCGAGCGTGTTGTGGTTGCCCAGCTTCATCGCTCACCAGGTGTTGTTTTCAGTGAGGCGGTTCACCCGAACGGTAAAAAGATGTATTCGGCCAAGATCGTTCCGACAAGAGGATCATGGATCGAGTTTCAGACCGATATCAATAATCAGATATTTGTCTATATCGACCAGAAAAAGAACTTTCTGGTCAGTGCGCTTCTTCGCGCAATAGGCTTTACAAGGGATGAGGATATACTCGGTCTCTTTGACCTCGTTGATGAGGTTCCTCTCAAAGTCGGCAAAAAAGAGCAGCTTGTCGGCCAGTATCTGGCTTCGGATATCGTCGATATGCAGACCGGCGAGGTTGTCAGTGCACGCACGGCGATCACGGAGGAAATTTTCGAGCAGATTCTTGCTGCCGGTTATAAAAGTGTCAAGGTGATGAAGAGCTTTGCCGGAGGAGACAAAGGCAAGGACAAGTCGATCATTATCAATACCATCCTCAATGACAGTTCTGCCACCGAAGAGGAGGCGCTTGAAATTGTCTATGAAGAGCTCAGGGCTAACGAGGCACCTGATATTGATGCGGCGCGCAGCTTCCTTGAGCGTACCTTCTTCAACCAGAAAAAGTATGATCTTGGTGATGTCGGGCGCTACAGAATCAAGAAAAAGCTCGGTCGTGAGTTTGAGGAGCTTGAGAGCTATCTGGCAGGAAAGCCGGAGCTGAAAAAGCTCTCTGACGCTATTTATGACAAGACGCTTCAGACCATCCAGTCCTTTTCCGACGAACCTGTAGGGGAGGATATTCTGGTACTGACGCATTATGATATTATCTCGGTTATCTACTACCTCATCAATCTTGTCAACGGCCTGGCCGAAGTTGATGATGTCGATCACCTTGCGAACCGGCGTGTTCGTTCGGTTGGCGAGCAGCTTGCGGCACAGTTCGTGATCGGACTTGCCAGGATGGGAAAGAATGTTCGTGAAAAGCTTAATTCACGAGACTCCGACAAGATTGCACCTGCTGACCTGATCAACGCAAGAACCGTATCAAGCGTTGTGTCAAGCTTCTTTGCTACCAGTCAGCTTTCACAGTTCATGGACCAGACCAATCCTCTGGCTGAAATGACCAACAAGAGAAGGGTTTCAGCACTTGGACCGGGCGGTCTTACCAGAGAGCGTGCAGGTTTCGAGGTTCGTGACGTTCACTATACGCACTACGGCAGGCTCTGCCCGATTGAAACACCGGAAGGCCCGAATATCGGTCTGATCTCATCGCTCTCGGTTTATGCCGAAATCAATGACAAGGGTTTCATCCAGACCCCCTACCGCGTTGTCGACAAGGGTCAGGTAACCGGTACGGTGCTGATGCTTTCGGCTGAAGATGAGGAGAACAAGATCACGGTTCCGGTCAGCGTACCGCTTGACGCCAATAACCGGATCGCTCTTGAGACGGTTCAGGTCAGGACAAAGGGTGACTATCCCGTTGTTGCAGCCGAGGATGTCAACTATATGGACGTCTCTCCGGTTCAGATTGTCAGTGCGGCCGCAGCACTTATCCCCTTCCTTGAGCATGATGACGGTAACCGTGCACTGATGGGTGCAAACATGCAGCGCCAGGCGGTTCCGCTCCTCACCTCCGAAGCTCCGGTTGTCGGTACCGGTATGGAGGGCAAGGTTGCACGGGACTCCCGCTCGGTTATTGTTGCCGAGGGTACCGGTGTTGTTGAGGATGTTACGGCTGAATATGTACAGGTACGCTACGATATCAGTGTTGAAAATGATGTGCGCCTCTCGCTTCTTGATCCTGATGAAGGTCTTAAAACCTACAAGCTGATCAAGTTCAAGCGCTCGAACCAGGATACCTGTATCTCCCAGAAGCCGATGGTGCATATCGGTGACCGTGTTGAAAAGGGCTCGGTTCTTGCCGACAGCTCCTCAACCGACCACGGTGAGCTGGCTCTTGGCAAAAACGTTCTTGTAGCCTTCATGCCATGGCGTGGCTACAACTTTGAGGATGCTATCATTCTGAGTGAAAGGCTTGTCTATGACGATGTCTTTACCTCGATTCATGTCCATGAATTTGAGGCCAACGTTCGCGATACCAAGCGTGGTGAAGAGCAGTTTACCCGTGACATCTACAATGTCAGTGAGGATGCGCTCAGAAACCTTGACGAGAATGGCATTGTCCGTCTCGGCGCCGAGGTTAAGGAGCGGGATATTCTTGTCGGCAAGATCACACCGAAAGGTGAGAGTGATCCGACACCGGAAGAGAAGCTCCTCCGCGCTATTTTCGGCGACAAGTCCAGTGACGTCAAGGATGCATCGATGCATGTGCCGGCAGGCATGAAGGGTATTGTCATCAAGACCAAGCTCTTCAGCCGCAAGAAAAAGGTTGGTATGGATGTCAAGGAGAAACTTGAGGCGGTTGACAAACGGTTCGATCACAGGGAGTATGACCTGCGCAAGCGGTTTGCAAAATGGCTGAAACAGCATCTTGAAGGCGCTGTGTCGGTTGCCATAAACAGTGACAAGGGCAAGGTTCTTATTGCTGAAGGCTCCGCGTTTGACGATGCGCTGCTGGCAAAATTCAGCAGCATGCCTTTCCTTGAGTCTATCGACTTCACCAGAGGGCTGACCGCTTCCGAAAAAGTGAACGACAATATTCTGCGTCTTGTCAAGGAGTTCCGTTTCAAGCTGAAGGATCTGAGTGACGAGCGCGAAAACGAAAAATACAAGATCAATGTCGGCGACGAACTTCCTCCGGGAATTGAAGAGCTTGCAAAGGTCTATATCGCCCAGAAAAGAAAGATCCAGGTCGGTGACAAGATGGCCGGACGCCACGGAAACAAGGGCGTTGTCGGTAAAATTCTGCCGATTGAGGATATGCCCTTCATGGCCGATGGCACCCCGGTTGATATTGTGCTCAACCCGCTTGGCGTACCGAGTCGTATGAATATCGGTCAGCTCTATGAAACCTCGCTCGGATGGGCAGCCAAAAAGCTCGGCGTCAAGTTCAAGACACCGATTTTCAATGGTGCAACCTATGAAGAGGTACAGCAGCAGCTTGAAAAAGCCGGTCTTCCGGCTCACGGAAAGGTCAGTCTCTTTGACGGTCGTACCGGCGAGCGCTTTGATGATGAAGTAACGGTGGGCTACATCTATATGCTTAAACTGAGCCATCTTGTCGATGACAAGATCCATGCCCGTTCAACCGGTCCATACTCGCTCATTACCCAGCAGCCGCTCGGCGGAAAGGCACAGTTCGGTGGTCAGCGGTTCGGTGAAATGGAGGTCTGGGCTCTTGAGGCATACGGTGCAGCCAATATTCTCAGGGAGATGCTTACGGTTAAATCCGACGATGTGATCGGCCGTAACAAAACCTATGAGGCAATTGTTAAAGGCCAGAACCTGCCCGAGCCGGGTATCCCTGAATCATTCAACGTTCTTATCAGGGAGCTGCAGGGACTTGGTCTTGAGATTCGTATTGACGACAGGGTTCCTTAGTAATGTGTTTATTTGGCGTGTACATCATTAATGGACGTTAAAAAGAGTCGTTTAACAAGGAATATAGACTATGATTTTTTCACAGGGAGCATCGCCGCTTAAAGGTGATTTTTCAAGGATAAAGTTCAGTATCGCATCACCTGAGAGCATTCTTGCACACTCAAGGGGTGAGGTACTCAAACCGGAAACAATCAACTACCGTACCTTCAAGCCGGAACGTGACGGCCTGATGTGCGAGAAGATTTTCGGACCTACCAAGGATTGGGAGTGCTACTGCGGCAAATACAAGCGCGTTCGCTATAAAGGGATCATTTGTGATCGCTGCGGCGTTGAGGTCACCACCAAGAGTGTCCGCAGGGAGCGCATGGGTCATATCTCCCTTGCGGTGCCTGTTGTGCATACCTGGTTTTTCCGTTCGGTTCCGAGCAAGATCGGCGCACTGCTCGATCTCTCTACCAAGGAGCTGGAGAGGATCATCTACTATGAAGTCTATGTGGTGATCAATCCCGGCGAACCCGGAGAGAAACAGGGGATCAAGAAGCTTGATCGTCTGACCGAAGAGCAGTATTTCCAGATTATAACCGAATATGAAGATAATCAGGATCTTGATGATACCGATCCGGACAAGTTCGTTGCCAAGATGGGCGGAGAGGCAATTCATCTCCTCCTCAGAAATATTGATCTCGACACCACTGCGGTGCATCTGCGCAAGGTGCTCAAGGAGAGCAGCTCCGAGCAGAAGCGGGCCGATGCGCTCAAGCGTCTTAAAGTTGTCGAGGCGTTCAGAAAAAGTTACGAACCGCACAAGAAGAGCCGCAAAAAACCGCAGGGGCTTTTCCCTGAGGACGAGTTGCCGGAACCCTATGTCTATGAGGGCAACAAGCCGGAATATATGGTGATGGAGGTTGTACCGGTTATCCCGCCGGAACTTCGCCCTCTCGTTCCGCTTGAGGGTGGACGGTTCGCTACGTCCGATCTCAACGATCTCTATCGCCGGGTTATCATCCGGAACAACCGTCTGAAGAAGCTGATCGACATCCGCGCTCCCGAGGTTATTCTCCGTAATGAAAAGAGAATGCTGCAGGAAGCCGTAGATGCACTCTTTGATAACTCCCGCAAGGCCAACGCCGTAAAAACCGGTGAGTCCAACAGGCCGCTGAAGTCGCTCTCCGATGCCCTGAAGGGCAAGCAGGGCCGCTTCCGCCAGAACCTGCTTGGAAAACGTGTTGACTACTCCGGTCGTTCGGTTATCGTTGTCGGTCCGGAGCTGAAGCTGCATGAGTGCGGTCTGCCGAAAAGTATGGCAATCGAGCTTTTCCAGCCCTTTGTTATCCGCCGTCTTGTTGACCGCGGTATTGCCAAATCGGTCAAATCAGCCAAGAAGCTGATCGATAAAAAGGATCCTGTTGTCTGGGATGTGCTTGAAAAGGTCATTGACGGTCGTCCGGTGCTGCTCAACAGGGCTCCTACCCTCCACCGTCTCGGTATCCAGGCCTTCCAGCCGGTACTGATCGAGGGCAAGGCAATCCAGATCCATCCGCTGGTCTGTACGGCTTTCAACGCTGACTTTGACGGTGACCAGATGGCTGTGCATATTCCGCTTTCGCAGGAGGCGCAGCTTGAAGCATCACTGCTCATGCTTTCGTCACATAACCTTATTCTGCCGCAGTCCGGAAAACCGGTTACCGTTCCTTCACAGGACATGGTACTCGGCATGTACTATCTGACCAAGTCCCGTCCCGGAGATTTCGGCGAGGGGCAGATATTCTACAGTGCTGAAGATGTGCTGATTGCGCACAATGAAGAGCGCGTCGGGCTGCACGCCCAGATATTTGTCCAGTACTCCGGCCAGATCGATCAGAAGTTCGATCCGATCCGTGTGCTTGATACCCTTGTTGAACCGAAGACGGAAAAGAATATCTGGCTTAAAGCACAGATTGAAAAGAAGGCCATGCTGCTGACTACCGTCGGCAGGGTTATTTTCAACCGTCATGTACCCGAAGAGATCGGCTTTATCAACCGCGTTATCGATAAGAAGGTTGCCAAGGAGCTGATCGGAAGGCTGAGCAGCGAAGTGGGTAACGTTGAGACCGCCAAATTCCTTGACAATATCAAGGAGGTCGGTTTCCACTATGCCATGAAGGGCGGTCTCTCGGTCGGCCTCTCCGACGCCATTGTGCCGGATACCAAGGCCAGGCATATCAAGAGTGCCCAGCGTGACAGCACAAAGGTTGTCAAGGAGTACAACCGTGGAACCCTGACGGATAACGAGCGCTATAACCAGATTGTTGACGTCTGGCAGAAAACCTCCAATATTGTTGCCGAGGAGTCCTACCAGAAGCTGAAAAAAGATCGCGAAGGTTTCAATCCGCTCTATATGATGCTTGATTCCGGAGCCCGAGGCTCCAGGGAGCAGGTGCGTCAGCTGACCGGTATGAGAGGTCTTATTGCCCGTCCCCAGAAGTCGATGTCGGGTCAGCCGGGTGAGATCATTGAAAACCCGATTATCTCGAACCTCAAGGAGGGTCTTACGGTTCTTGAGTACTTCATCTCTACACACGGTGCCCGTAAGGGTCTTTCCGATACATCGCTGAAAACAGCCGATGCCGGTTATCTGACCAGAAGGCTGCACGATGTGGCTCAGGATGTTATTGTTACCATGGAGGATTGCGGAACCACCCGTGGCCTCTATGTCCATCGCAATATTGAGGAGGAGACCAGCGGTCAGATCAAGTTCCGTGAGAAGATCAAGGGACGTGTTGCTGCCCGTGATATTGTCGATACCCTCAACAATACGGTGGTTGTCCGCTCCGGAGAGATCATTACCGAAGAGCTTGCCGAGCTGATACAGGAGACCGCCGGTGTCGAAGAGGCGGAGATCCGTTCGGTTCTCACCTGTGAGGCCAAGATCGGTATCTGTTCAAAGTGCTACGGCACAAACCTCTCGGTGCACGAAATTGTAGAGATCGGAGAGGCTGTCGGTGTTATTGCCGCGCAGTCAATCGGTGAACCTGGAACACAGCTTACGCTTCGTACCTTCCACCAGGGCGGTACGGCTCAGGGCGGTATCTCCGAAACCGAGACCAAGGCATTCTATGAAGGCCAGGTTCAGTTCGAGGATATCAAAAGTGTCCAGCACAGCGCAATCAATGAAGATGGCGTTGAGGATATCCGCTCCATTGTCATTCAGAAAAACGGCAAGATCAATATTGCCGATCCTGAAACCGGCAAAATTCTCAAGCGCTACCAGGTTCCGCATGGTGCGCATCTCAACTGTGAAAACGGTTCACTGGTCAAAAAAGACCAGGTGCTCTTCAGCAGCGAGCCGAACAGTACGCAGATTATTGCCGAACAGCCGGGATTTATAAAATTTGCCGATATCGAGAAGGGTGTCACCTACAAGGAAGAGGTTGATCCCCAGACCGGTTTTGCCCAGCACACCATTATCAACTGGCGTTCAAAATTGAGAGCGACCGAGACCAGAGAGCCACGCCTCCTGATTGTTGATGGCAATGGTGAGATTAAAAAGAGCTATCCTGTACCGATCAAGTCCAACCTCTATGTTGAGAATGGCCAGAAGATCGTTCCTGGTGATATCATGGCCAAGGTGCCGAGAAATCTTGATCGTGTCGGCGGCGATATCACCGCAGGTCTGCCGAAGGTTACCGAGCTGTTTGAGGCCCGAATTCCTACCGATCCTGCCATTGTTACTGAAATTGACGGCTATGTCAGCTTTGGTTCCCAGCGCAGAAGCAGCAAGGAGATCAAGGTTAAAAACGACTTCGGTGAAGAGAAGGTATATTATGTACAGGTTGGCAAGCATGTGCTTGCCAATGAGGGTGATGAGGTCAAGGCCGGCGATCCGCTGACCGATGGAGCGGTATCACCACAGGACATTCTGAGGATTCAGGGTCCCAATGCCGTACAGCAGTATCTGGTCAACGAGATCCAGAAGGTCTACCAGATCAATGCCGGTGTTGAGATCAATGACAAGCATCTTGAGGTTATTGTGCGCCAGATGCTTCAGAAGGTACGGGTTGAAGAGCCCGGCGATACCGAGCTGCTGCCCGGTGACCTGATAGACCGGAGTGCCTTTATGGATGCCAATGAAGGTGTTTCCGAAAAGGTCCGCATTACCGGGAAAGGTGATGCTCCGGCCAGAATTCAGGATACCCAGCTCCACAAGATGCGTGACATCGCCAAGCTTAACCGTGAACTGCGCAAGAACACCAAAACCATGATTGCTTTTGAGCCGGTCCTGCAGGCGACCTCTCATCCGGTTCTGCTTGGTATTACCAGTGCAGCACTACAGACCGAGAGTGTTATTTCGGCAGCATCGTTCCAGGAGACCACCAAGGTTCTGACCGATGCAGCGGTTGCAGGTAAGGTTGATTTTCTTGCCGGACTTAAAGAGAACGTCATTGTCGGCAAGCTTATCCCTGCCGGTACCGGACTGAAAAAGTACAAGGCTATCAAGCTGACCGGAGATGGTCAGGATACCGTAGCGGTAGCGCCGGGTGCCGAGGGTGAAGCAGTAACAGAGCCTTCTGACGTGTAGTTCGGAAGCGTTGCCAAAAGAAGAGCAATAAAAAAGGGAGATGCGAGTCTCCCTTTTTTATTGTCCGTTTTTCCTGTTCTCCTACTTTTTTTCGAAGCGGAAGGTGTCCAGAAAGCTGGTATCAAAGTCACCGCTCTGGAAGACCGGAGAGTGCATGACCTGCTTGTGGAACGGTATGGTGGTTTTCACTCCGACAACAATAAACTCGTCAAGCGCGCGGGACATCCTTGCGATGGCTTCATCGCGGGTATGAGCGGTCACGATCAGCTTGGCGATCATGGAGTCGTAGTTGGAGGGGACAACATAGTTTGCATAGGCGTGTGAATCAACCCTTACGCCATGTCCGCCGGGGGTATGAAATACCTGAAGCTGACCGGGTGAGGGGCGGAACATATGCTCCGGATCCTCGGCATTGATGCGGCACTCAATGGAGTGGCCTTTCGGTGTGAATTTTCTGTTCTCGATCGATTCTCCGGCAGCAATTTCGATCTGCTCACGGACAATATCCACATCGTAGCGCTCTTCGGTAACCGGATGCTCAACCTGGATACGGGTATTCATCTCCATGAAGTAGAAGTCGCGGTGCTTGTCGAGCAGGAACTCGATGGTACCGGCGCCCTCATAGTTGATTGCCCTTGCAGCAGCTACAGCGGCATCACCCATTCTCTTTCTCAGTGCATCGTCAACCGCTGGTGAAGGGGTCTCCTCAATAAGCTTCTGGTGACGGCGCTGGACCGTACAGTCGCGTTCGCCGAGATGGATGGTGTGGCCGTGCTGGTCGGAGAGAATCTGGATCTCGACGTGGCGGGGATTTTCAAGATACTTCTCGATATAGACCCCGCTGTTGCCGAAGGCCTGTTCGGCTTCACTGCGTGCGGTGTTGAGGGCTTTTTCAAGCTGGCTCTCCTCGGTCACAACCCTCATGCCCTTTCCTCCACCACCGGCAGTCGGCTTGATAATGACCGGATAGCCGGTTTTTTTAGCGGTCTCTATTGCCTGTTTCAGATCGGTGACCAGACCGGGACTTCCGGGCACAACAGGGACTCCGGCAGCAATCATGGTTGATTTGGCCGTATTCTTGTCACCCATCTGGTTGATCATTTTGGCTGTAGGGCCGATAAACTTGATGTTTGCAGAAGCACACACCTCGGCAAAATCGGCATTTTCAGCAAGGAAGCCGTAACCGGGATGAATGGCATCTGCATTGGTTACCTGTGCAGCGGCAATGATGCGGGGTATGTTCAGATAGCTCTCCCTTGAGAGTGGAGGTCCGATACAGACCGCTTCATCAGCGTATTTTACGTGGATTGATTCAGCATCGACTGTTGAATAGACAGCAACCGTACTGATCCCCATTTCGCGGCAGGTCTGCATAATACGCAATGCAATTTCTCCGCGATTAGCTACAAGTATTTTGTTGAACAAGGTTTTTTTGATCAAAGATTAAGGTTTAACCCGGAACAGGGGCTGGTTGTATTCGACCGCCTGTCCGTTTTCAACAAGAATTTCAACGATTGTGCCGGAAACTTCAGCCTCGATTTCGTTCATCAGTTTCATGGCTTCAATAATACAGAGCACATCTCCTTTTTTAATAGTGTCGTTAACAGCAATAAATGCCGGTGAATCGGGAGAAGGAGATTTATAGTAGGTGCCGACAATCGGTGAGCAGACATCAACAAGGCCGGAAACCGGCTCATTGGTCACTGCTGCCGGTGCCGGAGCTGCCGTCTGAAGAGGAGCTGCGGTTGAAGGAGCCGGTGCTGCGGGTGCTGCGACTGCCGGAGCAGAGGGCTGCACTACTGCTGAAGAAAAACGTCTGAGGGTAACTTTAAAATCCCCCTCCTCAATAATGGTTTCCTGAAGATCCGAGCTATTGACGATCTCAATAAGCTGCCTGATTTCGTTAAGATTCATGATGATGCTACTTAAGGATTAAACGCTTTTCCTGTTAAATCGATTAAAGACCGTTATTTTTTTACTCTTTCAATATACTCGCCGGTGCGGGTGTCGACGCGAATAACGCTGCCGATCTGGATGAACATGGGCACGTTGACCTCTGCTCCTGTCTCCACAATTGCCGGTTTGGTGCCGCTGGTCGCCCGGTCATCCTTTGAGGCCGGGCTGGTTTCCGTGACTTCAACTTCAACAAATGTCGGAAGCTCCACGCTGAGAATAGCCCCGTCATCAGAAAACACAATAGTGACGGTGATACCATCCTTGAGAAAGCGGGAGGCAGAGCCGATGGTGAGCTCGGGAACATTGATCTGGTCAAAGGTGTTGTTGTCCATCATGACATAATCAGTGCCATCCTGATAGAGGTACTGATACTGTTTGCGTTCAGTTACGATCACATCTACGGATTCACTTGCACTGAAGCGGAATTCAACGTTGCGTCCTGTTTTCAGGTTTCGCATGTTTGCCTGGTAAAACGCACGCAGGTTTCCCGGTGTACGGTGAACAAGACTCTCTATGCTGTGCGGTTCACCCTTGAAACGGATTATGGAGCCTTTTGATACGTTACTGATTGAAATCATAAGACGGATAAAATAGGTCTTGCTTGGTTAGGTTTTTTTAATCAAAAGAGCTTAAATATAACACAGCGCGTGACGAATACAAACCGCCTGCAAAGCAATGGCTGATAAAGCTAAAAAGCCATTGCAAGTTTGTAAGGTACTGTTTAAATTGATGTAATTGGTAACATTGATAAAAAAGCTGATTTTTACCCCAACAATAATTAAATATCTCCTATGTCAAAAGCTGAGTTAGTCGAGAAAATTGCCGGGCAGGCCAATCTGACCAAAGTTGATGCAGAGCGTGCCGTCAATGCTTTTATCAATGTTGTAACAGGCTCATTGAAGCAGGGTGATGATGTCACTCTTGTAGGATTCGGAACATTCACAACCGGCGACAGGGCTGAACGACAGGGCCGCAATCCCCAGACAGGCGCTGCTATTACCATTGCTGCAAAAAAAGTTGTAAAATTCAAGCCAGGCAAGGCTTTGAAGGAAGAGGTAGGCGGTTGATTCTGAAGGTTTTGATTTCTGGGCACCTCTGTTTATTGTTGTGAGAAGCACGAGAACAAGGCGGATGGAGCGCAGAAACCGGAATGTACACGTCGTACATGAGGATTTTGAGCACCACCCAACGCAGTAATCGGGTTTCGGAACAAGTAAACAGAGGTGCCCTTCTGCTATCTTTTAAAGCCCATCATGAGCCTCCGCTTCCTGATGGGCTTTTGTTATCACTATTACACTGCCCCATGGCTACTAAAGTTGTCCTTGATTTTGAAAAACCTGTCGTTGAGCTTGAAACCAAACTCAACGAAATGCGTGAGTGTCTCAGAAGCAGTGCGAGGGAGCAGGCCCCTTCGGAAACCGGAGTGCTCGCTCATGAGATTGAGGCTCTTGAGCTGAAAGTTGAAGCCCTTCGCCGTTCCATCTACAAAAATTTGACACGCTGGCAGAAGGTGCAGCTTGCACGCCATCCGGAAAGGCCCTACACGCTCGACTATATCTATATGATGACCAATGGCTTTGTCGAGCTGGCCGGTGACCGCCATTTCAGTGATGACAAGGCAATTGTCGGCGGTTTTGCCCGTATTGAAGATAGTGCGTCAGGTTTTTCCCGGCCGGTCATGATTATCGGTCATCAGAAAGGGCGTGATACCAAGAGCAATGTTTACCGGAACTTCGGTATGGCCCAGCCGGAAGGGTACCGCAAGGCACTCCGGCTGATGAAACTTGCCGAAAAGTTTCGCAAACCGGTCATTACCCTGATCGACACCCCCGGAGCCTTTCCCGGTATCGAGGCTGAAGAGAGGGGCCAGGCGGAGGCAATTGCCCGGAACCTTTTTGAGATGGCGAAGCTGACCGTCCCGGTTATCTGCGTTATTATCGGAGAGGGCGCAAGCGGCGGAGCCATAGGCCTTGGTGTCGGCAACCGGATTCTGATGGCTGAAAACAGCTGGTACTCGGTAATCTCTCCTGAAAGCTGCTCCTCCATTCTCTGGAGAAGCTGGAACTACAAGGAGCAGGCGGCTGAAGCGCTGCAGCTCACCGCACCCGATCTTCTGGCGCAGGGTATCATCGACCGGATTATACCCGAACCGGTTGGCGGAGCCCATACCGATCCGGAAATGATGGCCGCAACCCTGAAGGGTATGCTGATTGAGGAGCTCACCGCTCTTTTAAAGCAGGAGCCCGGAGAGCTTGTCAACAACCGAATTGACAAGTTTGGTGCTATGGGTGTCTGGAATGAAGAGTAGGGGCGATCCTGTGTGATCGCCCTGTCCAAGGATAAGATTTTCGAACCACGAAAGGCACGAATTAACACGAATGCAGGGGCGGGTTGCACCCGCCCTCTTTGATGTCCACGAAATACACGAATTGGCGTAGGGGCGATCCTGTGTGATCGCCCTTTTTGGCGATATTCAATCGGGGGAAATGAGAAAAGCCGGCTGCTGCCGGCTTTTCTGTTGTCATGCTGTCGAAAGGGTCACTTGATCACGTAGGAGTTGTCACCCTTGAGCAGTTCTGCAAGCGTGCCGGCACCGTTTTTCCGGGCGTCGCGAACCTGCCCGGTGAGAGCATCTTCATAGGTTACACGATCCTCGGCATAGAGCACACCGATCGGTCTTGGCAGGGCACCTTCAGAATCCGGATCGGTATCGGCAAAGCGGGCAAGAATGGATGCCTTGTTGATATCCGTTTCGTCGTGAATCCAGAGGTCGGCAGTTGAGACTCCCCCCTTCTCCAGATCAACCACAACCGGCTTGAAGCCTTCAAGACGGATACCCTTCTTCATCTCTTTGCCGAAAAGAAGGGGTTTGTTTTGTTCCAGATAGATGGTGTTCTCAGCCTTGATGTCGGCGTTGGCAAAGGCATCCCATGCGGCATTGTTGAAAATAGGGCAGTTCTGATAGATCTCTACCAGAGAGGTTCCCCTGTGCTGCGCAGCCCGCAGGAGAATGGAGCGGAGGAATTTTCCGTCCTTGTCAAACGCTCTTGCAAAGAAGGTTCCGCCGGCACCGATAACGAGAGATGCGGGATTGAAGGGGTGATCAATCACGCCTGCCGGTGATGTAACGGTTCTGAGTCCGAGTTTTGAGGTTGGAGAGTACTGTCCTTTCGTGAGACCGTAGATCTTGTTGTTGAAGAGGACGACGTTCAGATCGGGGTTTCTTCTCAGGGTATGGATGAAGTGGTTGCCTCCGATCGAGAGCGCATCACCATCCCCGGTTGCTACCCAGACACTCAGGTCCGGGCGGGCAGCCTTCAGGCCGGTTGCCATCGGCAGGGCCCTTCCGTGAATACCGTGGATACCGTAGGTTGCCATATAGTAGGGCAGACGCGACGAGCATCCGATACCGGAAACAAAGGCGATGTTTTCTGATGAAACACCCAGTTCAGGAAGTACACTCTTGATCTGCTGAAGCACCGCATGATCACCGCAGCCGGGACACCACTTCGGTTCCTGGTTCGAGGCGAAATCCTTAGCAGTAAGCGTTGTTGTTGGATTGATATCGGTCATTATTAAAGCTCCTTTATAAGATCGGTGATTTTAGCCAGAATTTCCATCTCGGTGAACGGCAGTCCCTTCACTTTGCTGAAGCCGACAGGCTCAATGAGGAAGGTGTCACGGATAATATGGACCAGCTGTCCGTTGTTGTTCTCTGGTATCAGCACCTGTTTGTAGCTGCCGAGGATCTCCCTGAGGTTTTTCGGGAAAGGGTTGATATAGCGAAGGTGTGCATGAGCAACGCTGTATCCCTTCTCGATTGCCTGGGCAACTGCGGTTTTGATCGCTCCGTAGGATGAACCCCATCCAAGCACAAGCAGGTCGGCCTTTGCGGCTCCGTTGTCGAGCGTCTGAAGCGGAATGGTGTCGGCAATACGGGCGATCTTCTCGGCACGGAGTTTGGTCATCAGCTCATGATTGTCCGGGTCGTGCGAAACGTTGCCGGTCTCATTCTGTTTTTCAAGGCCGCCGATGCGGTGCTCAAGTCCCTTTGTGCCGGGGATTGCCCATGAACGCACAAGATTCTCATCACGCTTGTAGGGCAGGTAGGGCGGATCTTCAGGTTTTCTTGGGGCGTGGATGCGTGGTTTGATTTCGGCGAGATTATCAGGGGACTCAACTGCCCATGGCTCCGAGCTGAGGGCAAGATAGCCGTCGGTAAGGCAGATAACCGGGGTCATGTGCTCAACAGCAAGTCTTGCGGCTTCATAGGTGGTATAGAAGCAGTCAACCGGCGAAGAGGCTGCAACAACCGGCAGCGGAGCTTCACCGTGACGGCCGTACATGGCCATGAAGAGGTCGGACTGTTCCGGCTTGGTCGGAAGACCGGTTGATGGGCCTCCGCGCTGGACGTTGATGACAACAAGCGGAATCTCCATGATGACGGCAAGTCCGAGGGCTTCGGTTTTCAGTGCAAACCCGGGGCCGGAGGTGTTGGTTGCGGCAAGTGCACCACCGAATGCGGCGCCGATGCTGCTGCAGATACCGGCAATTTCATCCTCTGCCTGGAAGGTTTTTGCTCCCCACTTTTTCATTTTGGCAAGGTTCTGCAGAATCTCCGTTGCCGGTGTGATGGGGTATGAACCGAGGAAGAGCTCAAGTCCGGATTTTTTGGCGGCTGCAGCCAGGGCTATTGCTGCGGCTTCATTGCCGGTTACGCGGCGGTAGGTGCCATGCTCTTTTTCCGGGGGAATATCGAAACGGCCGATGTTGGCAAAAATTTCGGTCTCGTCACCAAAGAAGTAGCCAGCGGTCACAGCCTTGATGTTGGCATCGGCAATCAGCGGTTTTTTGCTGAACTTGCTCTTCAGCATCTCAACGGTGCCTTCATAGGGGAGGTTGTAGAGCCAGTAGAGCAGACCGAGAATAAACATGTTTTTACAGCGGTCAACCTCCCTGCTGGAGAGGCCGCTGTCTTTCAGCGCTTCTCGGGTAAGCTGCTGAACGGGAACAGGAAAAACGGTGTAGTTGGAGAGAGAGCCATCCTCAAGAGGATTAACTCCTGCGGGATAGCCGGCAAGCTTGAGTTTTTTTTCATCAAAACCGTCGGTGCCTGCAATGATAATACCGCCCTGGTGAAGGTTTTTCAGATTTGCCTTGAGGGCAGCCGAGTTCATGGCAATCATGACGTCAAAAAGCGCACCTGGAGTATAGACAGGCTTGCTGCCGAACTGGAGCTGGAAGCCTGATACACCGGAGATGGTGCCTGCAGGGGCCCTGATTTCGGAGGGGAAGTTCGGAAAGGTGTTCAATTCCGAACCGCGCACCGCCACCGTATTGGCGAACTGGGTACCGGTCAACTGCATTCCGTCACCGGAGTCTCCGGCAAAAAGCACGGAAACGCTTGCTTTGGAGGTCACATTGACCGCTTTTGTTGTAGTTTTTGAATCAGTCATGGGCCCTGTTAATTACTTTTCGAAGTTGGTAAATAGCAAAAAAACCCGCACCAATGAACATCGCTAAAAGGAGCTCATTGAGTTGTTATCTTTGGTGAAATGTATCCCGGAGGGTAAAAAGAAGACAAAAAAATCACCACTACAGTCTTCTGCAAGAAAAAATATACGCGATAGGCAGGGTTAAAACAAGAGTGAGGGTGCTTTAATCAGGTTTTTTTTCTACCACGATGTTATTCTCCTTAAGATAGTTCTGCCACTCCTGCTCCCTGCGGATCGGGCAGTCAGGCGCGAGGTCGCAGAAATCATGGCGCTGCATCCCGTACATCTGCTCCATCCAGCACCCGCTGTCGCTTTTGGAGACCTCATTGACATGATTGGGATTGGCCCGCATGATCCGCTCCGAAACATCGATGAGCTCCTTGATATCCTTGCGCTTCTGTTCGTTTTCTACTCCCCAGCTCATAGACGCTCCTTGTTGTTACAGGCAGGAATTCCCGGGCTGTTGATTCCCGAAATTAACAATGGTTTAATATAAATCTTTTTTGAAAAGAAGAGATTGTTAGTCCTGCTGAAGATGAGGATTTTTGTCCAACGAAATACACGAAAAACACGAAATAATGTAGGGGCGATCCTGTGTGATCGCCCTCTTTGGTGTCCACGAATTACACGAATTGCCGTAGGGGCAATCCTTTGTGGTTGCCCTTTGTGATGATATTTATCTTCGTCCCTGTAGTCCTTTTAGTCCTTTTTTTGTCGGGGCCCCAAAAAAGAGTAACTTTGGGGCCGAAAGCGGCAACCGTTCTGCGTGCAGCAGTATAACGGCAGGTATTGCAACAAGATTAAATTTTCTATGAATTCCAGGGAAATCAGGCAATCTTTTTTGGATTTTTTTGCTCAAAAAGGTCATACAATCGTTCGTTCAGCACCGGTTATTCCGGCAGATGATCCTACCCTGCTCTTTACCAATGCAGGTATGAACCAGTTCAAGGATGTCTTTCTCGATAAAGGCACCCGTCCCTACAACCGGGCCGCTGATACCCAGAAGTGTATCAGGGCTTCCGGCAAGCACAACGACCTTGAGGATGTCGGTCGCGACACCTACCACCACACCTTTTTCGAGATGCTCGGCAACTGGTCGTTCGGTGACTATTACAAGAAAGAGGCGATAACCTGGGCGTGGGAGCTGATGACCGGCGTGTGGAAACTTCCCGCTGATCGCCTCTATGCAACCGTCTATCAGGATGACGACGAGAGCTTCCAGATCTGGAAAGAGCATACCTCCATCTCGCCTGAACACATTCTCCGCTTCGGCGACAAGGATAACTTCTGGGAGATGGGTGAAACCGGCCCCTGCGGCCCCTGCTCCGAAATTCATATTGACCTGACCGATGACGCTTCAGGCAGAAGCCTCGTCAATGTCGGCGACTACCGGGTAATCGAGCTCTGGAACCTGGTCTTCATCCAGTACAACCGTCAGAGTGACGGCCGCCTTGAGCCGCTGCCGAATAAACATGTTGACACCGGCATGGGCTTTGAGCGCGTTGCCGCGGTGATGCAGGGGAAATCCTCCAACTACGATACCGACGTCTTCAAACCGCTCTTTGATCGCATAACCGAAATTACCGGAGTCCGCTACGGCGCATCAATGGATGAGCCGCACGATATAGCCATGCGGGTCATTGCCGACCATGCCCGAACCCTCACCTTTGCGCTTTCCGACGGCGCGATGCCCTCCAACGAAGGGCGCGGTTATGTGCTCCGTAGAATTCTCCGCCGTGCGCTTCGCTACTCCAAGAATCTCGGCTATAACGAACCGATTCTCCACCAGCTTGTCGGCACGCTTGCCGACTCCATGGGTGACGTTTTCCCCGAGCTGCAGAAACAGCGCGATACGGTGAGCAAAATTATCCGCTCCGAAGAGGAGAGCTTTATTGTTACGCTTGATCGCGGAATCGAGATTTTCAACGATGTGGTTTCGAAAGTCCGCTCTGCAAAGGGAACGCTCATCAAGGGTGTGGATGCCTTCAAGCTCTATGATACCTACGGCTTTCCCTTTGATCTTACCCGCCTGATGGCTTCCGACGAGGGGTTGCAGGTTGACGGCGAAGGGTTTGAGCACTGCATGCAGGAGCAGAAGACCCGTGCACGGGCCGACCGCAAGGAGAAGCATCAGATTGAGGAGGACGGTTCACAGTGGCTTTGGTTCAGCGATCAGCACTCCACCACTTTTGTCGGCTATGAGCAGCTTGAGCTGCCGGTGCGCATTATCGCCTGCAAGCATGCCAAAGAGAAGCTGCTCATCCTGCTCGACAAAACTCCCTTCTACGCCGAGAGCGGCGGACAGGTCGGCGACCGGGGATGGATCGAGACCGCCGGTTACCGCCTGCAGGTAACCGACACCATCAAGGATGGCGACGCCATTGTGCATGTTGTTACCGCCGCCTTTGACAAGATTCTTGACAGCGCAGTTAAACCAGCCGATCTCACAATTGATGAGGGGCAGCTCAGTGCCGAGGCTTCGGTTGACCACCCTATTCGCCAGGATACCGAGAGGAACCATACTGCCACCCATCTGTTGCATGGAGCGCTGCGCCGCATTCTCGGCCAGCATGTGCAGCAGAAGGGATCATATGTCAATTCCGAAAGGCTCCGTTTTGATTTCAGCCACTTCTCCAAAATGAGCGACGCTGAAATCGCGCAGGTTGAGGCCGGAGTGAACGAAGAGATCCGGCGGGCCGAAGCGGTCGAGAAGCATGCCGATATCCCCTATGATGATGCAATTGCCAAAGGTGCCCTCGCCTTTTTCGGCGACAAGTATGCCGACCTGGTCAGGGTGGTTGAAGTTCCCGGCATCTCGGTTGAGCTTTGCGGAGGAACCCATGTGGACAATATCGGCCGTATCGGACTCTTCAAGATTGTCAGTGAATCATCGGTTGCTTCGGGTGTGCGCCGTATCGAGGCGTTGACCGGCAAGAGTGCCGAAAAGCTTCTCTGGCAGGAGTACGCCGAGCTGCAGCAGGTGCGCTCTCTCCTCAAAGCGAGGGGTGAGGAACCGGTTGCCTCAAGGATTGTCGAGTTGATGGATGCCAGAAAAGAGCTTGAGAAGGAGCTGCATGAGATCCGCATCGGCTCCCTTCTCCAGTCGCTCTCTGTTGACCTTCAGGCAGCTCCCGAGGTTTCGGGATGCCGGGTCTTCGCAAAGGTTGTCGAGGGGGCGGATGGTGATGCGCTCCGCAGTGCCGGTCTGGCTCTCCGCGAAGCGGTACCCTGTGCTGCCGGTCTTCTCTGCAGCGTGCAGGACGGAAAGGTGTCGCTCGCTGTTTTTGCCTCCGACAAGGCGGTCAGGGAGCTTGGCATTGATGCCGGAAAACTGGTTCGCGACGTTGCCCGGCATGTGCAGGGTGGCGGCGGAGGCAAACCCGAGTTCGCCACCGCAGGCGGAAAGAATCCTGACGGAGTGGAGAAGGCACTTGCAGCCTTCAAGGATGCTGTCAAAACCGCGCTGAAGGGATAAACCTATGCGTGTTCTTGATTGTCTTTCTGGTAACTGTACTAAACCTTCGTGCGACGGCTGTATCTTCCGGCCTGTCCGATCCCTGCGTTTGGCGCTCAAGTCGCGGGCGATGCAGAAAACGGATGACACCGCTGAAGCTCCCGTTGGTAGTTGGGAGCGCTCTGAGCCGGTAACCCCGACCCACAGGCCAACGCCCCAGAAAGAGGCTTCTCCGAAAAAACGCAAACGGCTGCTTCTGCCGAGGGAGGAGATTGCCTGGTTTCCCGTCATCAAGCCGGAGCTTTGCAACGGCTGCGGCGACTGCAAGGTGCTCTGCAAGCCCGGCGTCTTCGAGCTTGGAGAGCCCGACCCCGCTGGCATCCACCGCCCGAAACTGATTGTCGCACACCCCTACAACTGCCTCGTCCTCTGCAACCGCTGCGTCCCCATCTGCACCTCCGGCGCTATTATTCTCCCCCCGAAGGAGGAGTTTGAGCAGTACATAGAGTATATTGATTGACGTAGGGGCGATCCTGTGTGATCGCCCTTCTGAAGAAAAAGATTTTGTCCACGAATTACACGAATTAACACGAAATGGTGTAGGGGCGATCCTGTGTGATCGCCCGGAATAATGTTGGTAGACAGGATAGAACGTGAATAAACCCATGAAACGCAGGCTGCTGGTTCCGAGAGAGGAGATTGCGTGGTTTCCGGTGATTGATACTGAGGCTTGCAATGGTTGCGGTGACTGCGAGAGCTTCTGTCGCCCCGGCGTCTTTTCGCCCGGTGAGAAGGTCGGCCCCAAGCGGCCGAAGATGACCGTCTCCAGCCCCTACAACTGCGTTGTGCTCTGTGAACGGTGTGCGCCCAAATGCACCTCGGGAGCCATTACGCTCCCGAACGCTGAGGATTTTGAGCGGTTTGTGGAGTACGTGGCAGTTTGATTGAGAGGTCGTCACGATCCCTGAACCCCATCAGATAGAGAATGGCGTCAAGCCCGAGGGTTGATATCGCCTGCTTTGCGCTCTCCCGTACAATCGGTTTCGCCCTGAAGGCGATACCGAGCCCCGCCTTGCCAAGCATCGGCAGGTCATTGGCGCCGTCACCGACCGCAATCGTCTGCTCAAGCCGTATGTTCTCTTTTTGCGCAATCAGTTCAAGCAACTCCGCCTTCCGCTTTCCGTCAACCACCTGCCCGAGCACCTTTCCCGTCAGTTTGCCCTCAATGATCTCAAGGGTGTTGGCATAAACGTAATCGATGTTGAGCTTTTTCTGGAGGTAGTGGCCGAAATAGGAGAAGCCGCCGGAGAGAATGGCGGTTTTGAACCCCAGGTTATGGAGGTTGTGAAAGAGCGTCTCCGCCCCTTCGGTGAGCTGGAGCCGTTTGGCTATGGTCTCAAGCACATGCTCGTCAAGTCCGTTCAGGAGCGACACTCTCCTCTGAAGACTGCCGGTAAAGTCGATCTCCCCGCGCATTGCCTGCTCGGTTATGGCTGCAACTTCAGCACCTACTCCGGCCTCGATGGCCAGCTCGTCAATCACTTCAGAGGTGATGAGGGTAGAGTCCATATCAAACACTACCAGACGGCGGTTGCGGCGGAAAATATTGTCCTCCTGGAAGGCGATGTCGATGCCGAGGCTGTCGGTAATGGCAAGCATCTCTTCGCGGAAGCGGTGTTCATGCTGCACGGTTCCGCGCATGGAGAACTCCACGCACGCCTTGGTGTGCCGGTTCTCTTCAAGCGGAATTCGCCCCGAAAGCCGGTTGATGGTGTCGATGTTGAGGCCGTGGGAGGTGATGATGGATGATACCCGCTCCAGATGTTCGGCGGTAATTCGTCTGGCAAGCAGCGAGAGCAGGTGGCGCGGCTTGCCCTGTTCATGCACCCAGTCGTTGTACTCGGTATCGGTAACCGGCGTAAAGGTGATCTGTATGCCGAGCAGATGGGCACAGAAGAGCAGATCCTTCAGCACCGGAGAGGATGCGGACTCCTTTGGCACCTCAACGAGCATGCCGAGCGAGAGATGGTTATGGATAACCGCCTGGCCGATATCGAGCACCGGCACCCTGTAGCCGGAGAGGATCGCAGTGATTTTGGAGGTCAGACCCGGCTTGTCCTGGCCTGTAATATTGATCAAGAGAAGCTCGCTCATTGTAGCCTGGTAAAGTTATTCGCACCGGTCGCGGTATCAACAAAACATTATATCGCAATACGTTGATACTCCTGCCCGACATTCAGTAAAAAACATCAGTCAAGATAGTGTTGTTTTCCGAACCTTCAAAAGCAGGGGGAAGTGATTACTACTACCGGATACCGTTGGGTAAAAGGGGTATTTACGCTGGTACTTTTTTGCGGATACAATATTATTTCAGTAAACTGTTGTTGTGATCAGGCACGCAACGGGTAAAGAGAGATGAGAGCTGATTTTCGGACAGTGCAAAATAGCCCGAAATTACTGGAATTGTTTCGGGAGGCTATGCGTGTACGTCACTACAGCAAGAGAACAGAAGATACCTACTGTGCCTGGGTCAAGCGTTATGTTCATTTTCACAACATGAGGCATCCAAAAGAGATGGGTGAGCTGGAGATCAATGCATTTTTAACCCATCTTGCCGTAGCGGAAAAGGTTAGCGCATCAACGCAGAATCAGGCATTGAGCGCACTGTTATTTCTTTACCGGAACGTGATTGGCAAAGAGGTCGGTGACCTTGGACACGTCATCCGCGCACGAAAGCCGATTCACTTGCCTGTTGTTTTAACCCGTGAAGAGGTGAAAGCACTTCTTGGCCAACTTTCAGGTGACAAATGGTTAATGGCTTCACTCATGTATGGCGCGGGATTGAGGCTGATGGAGTGTCTTCGGTTGCGCGTCCAGGATATTGATTTCTCCTGTAATGAAATTTTGGTTCGTGATGGCAAGGGAGCAAAAGACCGGATAACCATGCTGCCTGAATCACTGAAAAAGCCTCTCGGCGAACATCTGAAACAGGTCAAGAGCATGCACGATAAAGATCTTGCTGATGGTTGGGGACGAGTACTCTTGCCCGGTGCTTTAGATCGCAAGTATCCCAATGCGCCTGCCGAATGGCGATGGCAATGGGTTTTTCCTCAGGAGCACCGGTGGGTGAACACAACGACACGCGAAGAAGGTCGGCACCATATCGATGAGTCACTGATTCAAAAAGCGGTTAAAGAGGCTGCTTTTCATGCACAATTGATAAAACGGGCCACTTGCCATACATTCCGTCACTCTTTTGCTACTCATTTGCTGGAGGGTGGGTATGATATTCGCACTATTCAGGAGTTAATGGGTCATAAAGATGTAAGCACTACGATGATTTATACCCATGTTTTGAATAAAGGTGGCCATGGTGTAAAAAGCCCTGTTGACGGCTTGTAAACAACGTTGTTATGCCGATCCATATAAGACGCTGAAATAAAAAGCAATAATAGATTTAAGTGCTTTATAAAAAATCGGTTGACAATGTTTTTCGTAGTTTGAAAATGACGTCTTATATGGGTTGTAACTCAAAAATTCGCGGTATAGGCGGATCAATCTAATTATTGTTAGGGGCGCAACGTAGGCAACAACTGTAAGACTCAAATTTTAGAAAAAGGCGGAAAAATGCAAAAAATTAAAGTTATGATAGCAAGCACAGGAAGAGCGGATTATGGTCTTCTTTACCCATTAATTAAACAAATCATTGGAGATAATAAGTTCGATTTGCAATTGATAGCAACAGGTACGCATTTATCTCCCTTGCATGGAAAAACAATAAAACTAATCGAAGAAGACAAAGACGTACATGTAGCAGCCAAAGTCGAAATGACTATGAAAAGTGATACAGAAGATGCAATATGTAACTCGATTGCTATAGGTTTAATCGGGTTTTCCAGACTTTTTAATAGTCAGCAGCCAGATATATTGATTGTATTAGGAGACAGGTATGAACTTTGGTCAATCTGCATAGCGGCTGTAATTCATAAAATACCCATTGCTCATATACATGGAGGAGAAGCGACGTTTGGATTAATTGATGATCCAATACGCCATTCTGTATCAAAAATGTCTGCTTTCCATTTCGCTTCAATTGAGTTGTATGCAAAAAGAATCATTCAAATGGGTGAAAATCCTGAAAGAGTTTTTGTTGTGGGTGCTATTGGACTCGATAATATAAAAAATATTCCTTTAATGACATTGCAAGAATTATCGGAATATTCTCAAGTAGATTTTAGTAAAAAGATTGCCTTAATGACCTACCATCCAGTAACTTTAGATTCCTATGATAATGCTGCGCAGCAAGTAAAAGAAATTTTAAATGCGCTCACGGAAACTGATTTATTTGTATTGATGACAATGCCAAATTCAGACACATCAGGAAATGTAATTTATCAAACAATTAAATCCTATGCTCAGCAATTTCCAGAAAAATTTAGGCTGATAGATAATTTAGGACAAAAAGCCTATTTAAGTGCAATGAAGCATGCAAAGTTAATGATAGGCAATTCATCAAGTGGAATTGTTGAAAGTGCATCATTTAAGTTGCCGGTTGTAAATATTGGAGATAGACAGGCTGGTCGATTTAAACCAAAAAATGTTATTAATTGTGCTTGCACACAGGATGAAATAACGGAAGCAATAAATCACGCACTGTCTGACGAATTTAGAGCATCAATTGATAGCTTGGAGTCTCCTTATGGTGATGGCAATACTGCTGCTCGCATCATTACCATCTTAAAATCCATTGATTTTACAAACAAAACACATTTCTTAAAAAAGGGGTTTTATGATCTGAAGCAAGACTTATCTCAACTCAGTGTACAGAGGGTAAAATGAGAATCGTATTTATAGGCACAGTTGAGTTTAGTTACCATTGTCTTCTTGAAGTATTAAATAATCGAGGAGAGGTGGTAGGTATTGTCACCTCAAAGAATCAGAAAAATAACAGTGACTATCGAGATTTGACCCCAGTATCACGTAATAACATAATTCCTATACATTACTGCAAAAATGTAAATGATCAGGTAACTATTAATTGGATTAGAGATAAAAAACCAGATATTATTTTTTGTTGGGGGTGGTCTCAACTTATTAAGTCAGAGTTACTGTCTTTAGCGCCGATGGGTGTCGTTGGAGTTCATCCTGCTCTTTTGCCTAAGAATAGAGGTAGGCACCCTCTTATATGGGCATTAGTCTTGGGGTTGAAAGAGAGCGGGCTGACTTTTTTCTTTATGGATGAGGGAGCGGACTCTGGACCAATACTTTCGCAAAAAAAATTTAAGATTACGAATAAAGATACAGCACAAACTCTCTACTCTAAACTGAAAGAATTAGCAAAGACACAAATTGCCGATTTTTTGCCCAGTCTTATGGCTGGTAATTATGAAACAATTGTTCAGAATTCAGAAGAAGCAAATTATTGGCGTAAGCGGTCTGTTAAAGATGGAATGATTGATTGGCGTATGAGTGTAGTGGCTATATTAAATTTAATACGGGCTTTAACAAAACCATATCCAGGTGCCCAATTTAGTTATAAAGATTCAGTAATAACTGTGTGGGAAGCAACACAATACGACAAAAAAACACCGCCTAATATTGAACCAGGAAAAATTATTCATGTTTCAAATGAAGGAATACTAGTTATTAAGTGCTTTGACGGCGCAGTTGAAATTACTAATTTTGAGCCAACTATACCATTCGCTGAAGGAGAATATATAATATGAATGTATTGGTTATTTCAGTACATCCAGACGATGAAACGCTGGGGTGTGGAGGTACAATTCTAAAACATAAGAATTCTAATGATGATATATTCTGGTTAATACTAACGCAGGCTTCAGAGAATCTTGGTTATTCAAAAGAATTTCTTTCAAATAGAGCAAATCAAATAACGGAAATATCAAATGAATATAAATTTAACAAAATATTCAACTTGGGATTTCCAACCACTAAATTACATGCAATAGAGTTCAGTGAAATAATCACTAAAATTTCCTCTGTCATACAAGAAGTTAAACCAGAAGTTATTTATATGGTTAATCGTTCTGATATTCATACAGATCATCAAGTGGCTGCAAAAGCTATTATGAGTTGCACTAAGAGTTTTAGAAATCAATTTATAAAACGTATTTTGATGTATGAGTGTATTTCAGAGACAGAAATAGCTCCTCCACTACCTGAAAACACATTCGTTGCACATGTTTATTCAGATATAAGCGATTATATTGATAGAAAAATTGAGATAATGAAAAAATATGAATCTGAATTACAAGATACACCGCTACCAAGGAGCATTGAAAATATACGCGCATTAGCTAGGTTTCGTGGTGCAACAGTATCGGTACAATATGCAGAGGCATTTATGCTTATAAGAGAGGTATTCTGAAAGTGGCTCAACAACAAAAAAGCCCCTAACAAGGCGCTGCACCGGACGGCAATTCCGCTGCGCTCCATTGCCGCCGGTGAGCTTGGTCGTTATGCTTCAAATTCCAACATCTTACTTGACAACACAAAAGAGGGATCAAACAATGTTGACAGAACAAAACGGACTAACACAGTTTACAGATTTAGAAATTAATAAATTTTATAGAAATAGAAAATTTGGCAGATTAAATCCATTTTTGAGGAAAATGTATTTTTTAGTCAAAAGGCTACAAGGTTCATACTCGTATGAAGATCAAATTAAAATTGCATGTATGTGCGAGCCCCCCATGTTTTTTTTAAACTATGGATTAATGATTTCGCATGCTTATGGTATAACTTTAAGTGTTGATGAAATTGGATGTGATGTTAATATTGGGCAAAATGTTACATTGGGGACTAATGGGAAATATATGGAATTAGGTGAGCACACTACAAACCATAAGCCTCATATAGGAAATTTAGTGCGTTTTTATTCGCACGCTATTGTTTCAGGAGAGATTAAGATTGGAGACTGTGTACTTGTTGCGGCAGGAGCAATGGTAACAAAGGATGTTCCTAGCAAATCTATAGTATATGGTAAAAATGAAGTCAAGCCTCTTTCAAAGCATCACATCAATTATTTGAGAGCTGTTTTGTATCACTGCGAGAGAGAATATGTAAAAGTACCAGGCTTAATGTATAAAAACCAAAAATTATTCATAAATGATGAATATTTAAAAAAACGTGAGATATTACTTCAAAATATCAATTCTGATGATTTTGAGAAAAATATCAATGATCTATTCTAACATGAGCATAACAAGGCAAATGCACTCGGACAACCAAAAGCTGCGCCGCTCGTGCCTCGCTATGCAGCTTTTGGTTGCCGGTGATTTGCGTCGTTAGCCCCGCAAGGCCAGAAGGGGAAAGTTTCATGCAAACGAAAGAACACTGGGAAAAGGTCTACTCAACCAAGGCCACGGATGAGGTCAGTTGGTTCCAGGAGCATGCAGAACTCTCCCTCAGGTTGATTCGAAATGCTGGCGTACCGCTTACGGCTTCAATCATTGATGTTGGCGGCGGAGCATCAACGCTCGTTGATGATCTCCTGTCCAACGGTTATGTAAACATCACGGTTCTTGATCTTTCCGGAACTGCCCTTGCTAAAGCAAAGGCCAGGCTCGGTGAGCGTGGTTCAAGCGTGAAGTGGTTGGAAGCCAATGTCATCGAAACCGAGTTTCCTACGCAGGCCTACGATGTGTGGCACGACAGAGCGGTTTTTCACTTTTTAACCTCGGTAGAAGAACGACAGGCGTATGTGCAAGCCGTTCTTCATGCAGTTAAACCCGGAGGCCTCGTTATTGTGGCAACCTTCGCAGAAGATGGCCCCACCAAATGCAGTGGGCTTCCTGTTATGCGTTACGGCGCAAATGACCTTCATGCGGAATTCGGGGAGCCGTTTCTCCTACTTGGGCATGAAAAGGAGTCACACCATACTCCCGGTGGCAACGAACAAAAGTTCGTTTACTGCCTCTGCCGCAAGGTGGTCTCGCGTGTGCGGGGCTAACCCATCCATCAACACGGACGCCAGCGATAAAGCCGCTGGCGCCGGTTATGTCAAACGTTAGGCCACCAACACACCGCTATGCTTATACACATCAAGCGCAACGAAGAAATCTTCGGGCCGTATTCCGTCGAGGAAGCACGCAGCTATCTTCAGAGCGGCAGACTGTCGCTAACTGACTTCGCGCAGATGGAAGGGACGAGCGAGTGGATTCCATTGGCATCAGTCCCCGGTCTCAAGAGTGCTCCGCCTCCCCCCGCCCTCCCTTCCCTTGCGACTTCGCCGCCACCATCCGGCCAATCCACGCCTGACTCCCCGGTTCACTTTGGTTACGTCATTCGAGACGTCATCATCGTTGCTGTTCTCACCGCCATCGGCGGCTTTGCCGTGGGCTTGGCATCAGGCAGGGCTGATATGTCGTCTCCCGGTTTTGTTTTGGGGTTAGCTGCCTCCAATACCTTGCTTGGATCTGTAGGCTTTATCATCGTCGGCTGTCTGGCCAAGGGAAATCGCTGGCGTCACCTGCTTCACGTCGCCGTTGGCGTTTGGTTGGTAGGCTTGCTCAACGTCATGATTGGGATGATTTCGTTTGGAGAGTGGTTTTTCAGCGTGTTTTTCGTTGCGCTCATCATGGGGGTCGGTGGCGGATTGTCGTTCGCCTTCAAGAGACAGTGAGGGCGTTGCGTCCACATTTGGAGTGCTACTATGAAGATTACAGAATACAAAACGGCTCACGGTTCATCCGTGAGGGAGTTGGATGAGTGCGTGAATGCGATGCTCAAGGAAGGGTATCAGCCATTCGGCAGCCCTTACCTCTCGGACACAGAGATTGAGGGCAAGGTTGATACTTTCGCCGTCTGGCAGGCGATGGTGAGATATTCCGAGCAGTGACGACGAGGTGGCCTAACAAGTGCGCTGCAGCGAACGGCCTCTCCGCCGTGCGTTCGAGCGGTGCGGGAGTTCGTGAGCGCACCGTGCACTCCACCGCCGCCCCCGAGGCCGTCGCTGAGCTTGGTCGTTAGACGTTTTGGTTTCCTCTTGTATGACGTTGCAGGCACTGTGAAGCTAAGTGCATAAGTAAAACGCCGCGAATTGCCATGGTGGGGCGCTCAAATACAACGTCCTAAACACCATAGACTTCAATTTATCTTGTTAGGTAAATGGCTAATATGTTTTTTGAACGAGGCATGGGCAAGTACAATAATTGAGTCGCAGGAAAATTGGGAGGAACGACCATGAGAATGGCTTTTTTCATTATGGCAATGGTGTTTGTATCACCTAATATATTTGCTGCCGATTTTAGAACTTCCTCCTGGGGTGACAGAAAGGACGCGGTTATTCAACAGGAAGGAACTCCATCTAATGAATCAACCGGAACAGCTGGGTGGAATCAGGGTCTGCCTCAATTGGTGTACAATGACCGTAGCGTCATAGGGCGTATTGCGACAGTGATATACACCTTTGACGGCGACTCGCTCGTAATGGGAAGATATGCCCTGGGTGGGGCCGTTGGACTATTAGAGACTGAAGCGGCCATGGAAATCAAGGAGCTAACGGCGGCAGTAACTAAGAAATATGGCAAGGCAACCACTGATATAAACGGAGCCCAATGGATAATTGGTAAGGGCTATATTAATCTGTATAAAATAAAGCTATCAACCGGAACCTTCGTACTTCTTGACTACTGGGAGAAAACATTTTTTGACTATAAAATTGCTGATCGGGAAGAGTTATAAGTACTCATAAGAATGCATAATTTGAAGGAAGCAAGGCGTTTCAGGAGACAAAACGTCTAACAAGTCGTTGAACGCGACGCCTCGCCTTTGGGTGGGACTTTCGGCTAAAGAGCGTAAACGGTGATGGCAGATAGCAGACTGGGCGCGCGTTAACTCTATGTTAGCCGCAAAAGGGAGATCACATGACCGCTTGGTGGTATGCAGAAAAGGAAAAGAAAACGGGCCCTCTTGAGCAAGATGAACTGGCATCGCTCATTCAAAGAGGGAAGATTGGTCCAAGAACGATGCTCTGGAAGGAAGGCATGGAGTCATGGCTTCCTCTCAATGAGATAGAAGAATTACAGATGCTAAATGCAGCGGTTCCGCCACCGCTACCACCAAAGGTAAGTACCGACCCCTTAACTTTTCCGATGGCTACGCGGTGGCCGAGGTTTTTCGCTCGCATATTCGACATGTGGTGGGAAACCCTGCTTGTAACCTTTGTCCTTGGCGCTGTATTGGGCCGTTATTCCGCAGGTTTTGTTGAGTGGATAAATGGCCCTGGGGCAAGTCAATTGTTTGGGATATTGTGTCTTCCATTCTCACTAATTCTAGATGCTGCCATATATCGACTCATTGGAAACACTCCGGGTAAAGCTCTTCTTGGGCTAAAAGTGGGATTGCTTGATGCTTCGCCTTTAAGTTTTGGCCAGTATCTGAGCCGAAACATGACTATTTGGGTGAAAGGCCTTGCTTTTGGGTTTCCATTGATAAATCTTTTCACCATGGCCCACCAGTCGGGAAGGCTTGGCAAGGGCCAGCAAGCGAGTTACGACGAATCTACAGGCTATCGAGTACGCGCCAAACCAATAGGATGGATGAGAAAGTCTAGCTTTGGAGTGGCGTTTTTAGGTTTGTTCGTGGTTATGGCGGTGTTAAACAGCATGGAGCAAACCGCACAGCGCGAAGCAATACTGAGCAGCGCATCGGAAAACTATTCATGGGTAAACCCGGTTACCAGTCTTAGCGCAAAGATTGATTCGAGATGGAAGAATTCCACGCAACAAAATACTGATGGCCAGCAGATATACATGTTCTCAGAGCGGGCAGATCGCGCTGTTGTAATTCTTGCGGTTGAACATGCCCCCGGCTTTGCATTAGATGATTACGTCCAAGCTTTCAGAAAGAGCACAGCAGCTAATATGCGTTTTACAGATGGTGGTCGCTATTTTGAACAATCCGGAAAACAAGCGTGGCAAGGATCAGGCGAAATGGTGGACGCAACAAGCAATCGCCTGCATGTTCAGGTTGTTCGGGTGGGTAACGATTTTTGGAGGATCGTAAAAATCCAGACGATGCCCTATGAATATTCCGACCATTTGGTGACACAGCTTCAGGATGGTCTCTGGAAAACGGTTTTCTGAGCAAGGCGAATGCGGCTAACAAATCATTCCAGCGGACCGTCAAAAGCTGCGCTTTTGCCGCCCGCTGAATTCAAACGTTGGGCTGGTGATAAATCAAATGTCGATGGAGGAGAAATGTTAGTGGATCGCAGAAGTTTCTTGCAGTGTGTGGGGCAGGGAGTTTTCCTGATAGGCGGTCTTTCAGTGTTGAACTCCTGTCACGGCTTGGACAGGTATCGCTTATTTGCTCGAGATCAGAAACAACAACCGATAGGGGGACTCACCGAGAAAGAAGTGGATATCCTCTATTTGGCGTCCCTTGCACCGAGTGGTCATAACACACAGCCCTGGACGGTGAGGATTGTCGAACCCCAGCACTGGATCGTCGGATCTGCCAGAGAGCGCTGGCTGCCGGCTGTCGACCCGCAGAACCGCGAAGTGCTGCTTTCCATAGGCGCCTTTCTGGAGAACCTTGTAATTGCAGCCGAAGCCCATGGGTATACCATAGACCTAAGTGTGATTGCGAAAAGCCCGTCAGATAAGGAGCTTGTCGACATTCGACTAAGAAAGGGCCAGGTCCGGGATTTTCCTCTCGAAAGAATCAAGACGAGACGGACAGTCAGGAACAACTTCCTGGATCGTGAGATCACTGCCGACGATTTGAAATACATAACCATTCATGACAAGCGACCCCATTTAGTCAAGGTGATAATGCCCCATGGCTTCTATTTTCCGAACCTTTCTCCGCAGGGAAGGCGTCTCCAGGAAGGAACGATCGAAGCCAACAGAAAGCAGGCATTTCGAGACCCTGCACAGGAGGAACTTGCCAATTGGATCAGATGGTCGAACAAGGAGGCTGAGAAGCATCGAAATGGACTGACTCCCGACACCATGGAGATCGGCGGTATTGCACGGCTCTATGTAGAATACTTCTATAACCGCAAGTCCGTTCTTTCCAAGAGTTTTCGAGAAACCACGGTCGATATGGTATCAAAACAAGTAAGACAGTGCGGCGGATGGTTGGTTATTACCAGTGAGAATTCACGAATTCAGACTTTGATTGAATATGGAAGAGTGTTCGAAGGGATGCTTCTCAGGATCAGGGAAAGGAAAATAGCCATTCACCCCATGACCCAGATGCTTGAGGAAAGTCCCGCAAGAGACGCCATAGCCGCGGAACTGGGCTTAGCCGGTGAGGTCCAGTGGATACTGCGGATAGGCTACCTGGGCTCGTATCCGGATCCCGTGAGTCTCCGCATGCCGCTATCGCAGCTCGTGATCACGTGAGAGGGGAAAGGGGGCCCTTGACAGAGGACAAGAAGAAGAATTAGAGGCATTGCCCAACGAGGCAATGCAGCGGACGTCTTCCTGAGACATGAGGCCCATTGACTTATCTAATTCTCATGAGGAGCCACAGAGAAGAGTGCAAGAAGAAAGACCGCCCAACTATCGCGTGCACCCGATCGCCAAAAAAGCCGGCTCCGGGTGACGCCTGTGTTATGCGCATATCCTGATTCATCATAACTTCCGGGACGTCGTTGAATAACGATAATAACATCTCGCCCCTCCTCCTTTCATCA
>NZ_MPJE01000018.1:0-2525 GCF_001975465.1 Chlorobium sp. KB01 | reverse complement strand
GCGAAGGAATTCTTAAACATGAACTCATACCCCGTAGCTCTGCTGCGGGGTAGTTGATTGACGGTTACGGTTTTACCGCAAACTACAAAACCACACTGGGCGATGTAACCGTTGTGCCGCAGGCTTACTATACCATTACCCGCATTTCGGACGGTCGCAGGCCTTACTCCTTTGGCGGCCAGGCCTTCATACCGGTCGGGAAATCAAAAGTCGCACTGAGCGGTTTCTATACTGCTAACAAGAACACCTACCAGGCTACTAACTGGGATTACAGCGGCTATATCTTCAGGGTCAAGGGAGAGTCCGGTCCGGTTACAGCATGGGTTGACTACAACAGGACCAAAGACAAGTCAGCTGCAACCACAGTTGATTATGACAACCTCTTTGTCTGGGGATCATACAAGGTCAATGTGCATGAAGCGGCAACCGGAAGTTTCAGCATTACGCCGACCCTTCGCTATCGGGCAAGCGGTTCGCAGGCTGTCGGTGCTGCCAAGGCGACGAATGATCTGTTCCGGACTGAAGTGTATGCAACTGTAACCTTCTAACCCCTGAACCTTATTTTTGGCAACTCTGGTAAATCGTTTATGACAATTTATCAGAGATACCTTCTCGTGTTTTTCACTCCGGCATCCGGGCCGCTCTGTTGCAGTAAAGTCATGTGGGGACTTTAGGGTGTGTGTGTGCATTCTTCTCTTCAGAATGGCCCGGATGTTTTTTTTCCGGCGATGTGGGTGAGTGGTCTAAGCCAAGGGTCTGCAAAACCCTTTATCACAAGTTCGAATCTTGTCATCGCCTCTGCTTTACCGTGTTGTACCGTGAAGTTCCCTTGCGCATCCGGGTGAGCAGAGAAAAGTGTAATCGGGTATATTTTTTCTCTGTTCCGGCCCGGATGTTTTTACTCCCTTCCTTCATACCCTCTTTTCAGTTGTTTTCTCGGGAAATTGCCTGAAAAGTGCGATCCTGATTTGATAAATGGCCTCATTATACCATATTTGCGGTATTTCATCTGCTCAGGTTTGGATATATGCCCTATCCTTGGTTTTATTAACAATCGTTACCCGCTGCGGCACGTTTAGCTATTACCCTTTACAGCATAGCAGAGTGGTCTCGGTCAGTCAGCGTTGAACCGGAGTTTTCCACTTCTGCTGATATGATGTGAATGGGAACCGGATCACTGTAAGGAACCTGATAAACAATTTGAATATTCTCGATAATGTCTGAACATGAGATTGATCTGGCCGCTTTGGGCAAGGTCGGAATGATGCGCCAGAAGCAGCCTGATTATTATGTTATGCGGCTCAAGGCGGTTGCCGGTGATATGACCGCATCCCAGCTTGCCTGTGTTGCCGGAGTAGCTGAAAAATATGGCAGGGGTTTTGTTCATCTCTCCACCCGTCAGGGAATAGAGATTCATTATGTCCATCGTGACCATCTTGAAACAGCTCGGCTTGAACTCCAGGGTGCAGGTATCGAGATGGGAGCCTGTGGTCCGAGAGTCCGTGTTATTGTTGCCTGTCCGGGAGAGGAGACCTGCCGTTGGGGCAGCATTGATACAAAAAAAATTGCACGGGAACTTGACAGGAGATATTTCAAGCAGGAGACCCCCTCCAAATTCAAGCTTGCCGTAACCGGCTGCTCCAATAACTGCACCAAGGCTAACGAAAACGATATCGGCATCAGGGGTGCGATTGAACCGGAATGGGCGGCGGACAATTGCAACGACTGCGGGCTCTGCATTTCGACCTGTCCGGTAAACGCCATTGATCGCAAGGATAGTGATGAAGGATTTCTCTATCAGATAGACGAGGATCTCTGCATCAACTGCAGTGTCTGCACCTCGCTCTGCCCTTCTAACTCCTGGGTTATTGGCAGAAAAGGCTATACCCTCTATATTGGCGGTACCATGGGCAGAGTGCCCCGTTTCGCTTCGGTGCTGAAGAAGATGGTTGAGAGCGAGGAGGAGCTTTACCTGCTTATCGATAAATCCATTGCCCTGTACAGGGAGAAAGGGCGGAAAAAGGAGCGGTTCGGCCATATGATTGACCGGATTGGTCTTGAAGCCGTAAAGGAGGAGCTGCTTGCCAGGCCCTGAAATAACAAAAACCCTTGATGTGCAGGGGATCTCCTGTCCGGCCAATGCCATGCGCGTCAGGGCGGCCATAGCTGAGCTGAAGGGAGATGAACTACTTGAGGTGCTTGTTGATGAAGGGGAGGCGGTTCTTCGGGTTGCCCGCACGCTCAAGGATTGCGGACACCGGATCGTCAAGGTTGAAAACCGGGGCGAAGGAGTAAGCGTGATTGTCGGAAAATAAAAATGTGCACCTCTCTTTATTTGTTCCGAAACCCGATTACTGCGTTGGGCGGTGCTCGAAATCCTCATGTACTTCGTGTACACTCCGGTTTCTCTGGCTCCGTCCGTCTGGTTCCCGGGCTTCTCACGACAATTAATAGAGATGCCCGGATAAATAAAGAATCCTCGCAGCAGAGCTACGAGGTATTAAAAGAGGCGTAATTGCTGTGAA
>NZ_MPJE01000017.1:0-37308 GCF_001975465.1 Chlorobium sp. KB01 | reverse complement strand
ATAACAAATTAGCGGGACTTGCCCTCCCTTTTTTTATTGCCCTCGTGAATAATTCAGGAAAATGGTATGGTAATTATCTTTGTGTTTCTTTGCCAAATAAATTATATTTAGGCTTGTCTTTTTTATATGCTTAAGCCACCTTAGCTCAGTTGGTAGAGCAACTGTTTCGTAAATAGTAGGTCGTGGGTTCGACTCCCTCAGGTGGCTCTTAGCCGGGGCAGCCTCAACAGCGGGATATTATGGCTCATGATGCCCGATGAAAAAAGACAGACAAGCCCCGAGAACTTAACTGTTTGATTTCCCTATTAAAATCCTATCAAAACTGTCGCTATGCAAGAAGGTAAGATTTCCCAGATCATCGGCCCTGTTGTTGATGTTGATTTTCCCGAAGGACGGCTCCCGTCTATTCTGGATGCACTGACCATTACAAGACCTGACGGAACAAAGCTTGTTCTTGAAACCCAGCAGCATCTCGGCGAAGAGCGTGTGCGTACCGTATCAATGGAGAGCACGGACGGTCTGGTCAGAGGAACGAGCGTCGCCAATACAGGAATGCCTATCCAGGTTCCTGTCGGACCGGAAGTTTTAAGCCGGATGATGAACGTTGTCGGCGAACCCATTGATGGTCGCGGTCCGGTCCATACCGCAAAAACCTATTCGATCCATCGTTCAGCTCCGAAATTTGACGAGATCTCCACAAAAGCTGAGATGTTTGAAACCGGTATCAAGGTTATCGATCTTCTCGAGCCTTACTCCCGAGGCGGTAAAACAGGTCTGTTCGGTGGCGCCGGTGTAGGTAAAACCGTTCTGATCATGGAACTCATCAACAACATTGCCAAACAGCAGTCGGGCTTCAGCGTATTTGCCGGAGTAGGCGAGCGTACCCGTGAAGGAAACGATTTGTGGCATGAGATGATGGAGTCGGGCGTTATCGATAAAACAGCTCTTGTTTTCGGACAGATGAATGAGCCTCCCGGTGCCCGTCAGCGGGTTGCTCTGACAGGACTCAGCATTGCAGAGTATTTCCGTGATGAGGAAGGCCGCGATGTGCTTCTCTTTATTGACAATATCTTCCGCTTTACCCAGGCAGGTTCCGAGGTTTCCGCACTTCTCGGCCGTATGCCGAGTGCTGTAGGATACCAGCCAACCCTCGCCACGGAGATGGGTCAGCTTCAGGACAGAATCGTTTCTACCAAGAAGGGTTCAGTTACGTCGGTTCAGGCTATCTATGTTCCTGCAGATGACCTTACCGATCCGGCACCTGCTACGGCATTTGCCCACCTTGATGCAACAACCGTGCTTTCACGTCAGATCGCCGAGCTTGGTATCTACCCTGCTGTTGATCCTCTTGACTCCACGTCGCGTATTCTTGATCCGAACATTGTCGGTGACGATCATTACGACACTGCCCAGGCTGTAAAGCAGCTGCTCCAGCGCTACAAGGATCTCCAGGACATCATCGCCATTCTCGGTATGGATGAGCTGAGCGACGAGGACAAGCTTGTCGTTTCAAGAGCCAGAAAAGTACAGCGCTTCCTTTCACAGCCATTCTTCGTTGCCGAGGCATTTACCGGTCTTGCCGGAAAATATGTCAAGCTTGAAGAGACCATCAAGGGCTTCAAGGAGATCATCGCAGGAAAGCATGACAATCTGCCGGAAAGCGCATTCTACCTTGTTGGAACCATTGAGGAAGCCATCGAGAAAGCAAAAACGCTCTAAACACAACACGAACCATGGCGAATTCCGATAAAGGTTTCCAGATAGAGATCGTCACTCCCCAGAAACTTTACTTTTCAGGGGAGATCGAAAGTGTAACCGCACCGGGTGAGGATGGCCTCTTTCAGGTATTGAAGAACCATGCCCCCCTGCTCTCTGCACTGAAAGCCGGCAAGGTCAAACTTGCAATGGCAGACCGCAGTGAGCAGACCTTTACGATCTCTGATGGTTTTTTTGAAGTCAGCAGCAACAAAGCGATCCTGCTGACCGAAAACATTGCCTGATTTCATGCAAATGAGTTAAAAAAACATCAGTATCCCGATCGATCGGGGTACTGATGTTTTTTTCTTTGTAAGGGCACCTCACCGCCCAATGAAGCAATCGAATCGCGGAATAAATTAGTAGGGGTGCCTCATGAAAAACCTCATCCCCAAAGCTCTCTGCAAGGGTGAGACCATCGGTCTCATCTCCCCTTCATCCCATTGCGCTTATCCTGTAAAGATCGGCCAGGCGATCAGCTATCTGGAAACAAACGGATACCGGGTTAAACTCTCCAGTCACCTCAACCGTATCGATACCGATCCGGCAGTCGCCGACCGGGAAAAGCTGCACGATATCCATGAAATGTTCAGTGACCCCGATGTCCGGGCAATATTCTGTCTGCGCGGTGGTGCCGGTTCAGCCCGCCTCCTGAACCAGCTTGATTACACGCTTATCGCCGCCAATCCGAAAATTCTCGCCGGTTATTCCGACATCACCGCCCTCTCGCTTGCGCTCTACGCAAAAACCGGTCTTGTAAGTTTTTCCGGGCCCATGGCCGCAACCGAGCTCTATGCTCCAACCCCCTACACCGAAGAGCATTTCTGGGGAATGCTCACCTCCCCATCATATGCTCATTCGATTACCAATCATTCCGCTCACCCGATTTCTGCAATAAAGAAAGGCTCTGCTGAGGGTCAGTTAATCGGTGGCAATCTCTCGGTGCTCTCGGCAATGATAGGCACCCCGTTTCTTCCCCTCTTCAACGATACCCTTCTCTTTCTTGAGGATATCAATGAACCGGCCTACCGGATTGACAGGATGCTTTCACATCTTTCCAACGCGGGGCTTCTTGCCCGATGCTGCGCCCTGCTTTTCGGACAGTTCTCCAGTGAGCCACTCGAACCGGGCGAGGCGGAACGGGTGAAAAACATTTTTGACTACTACAGCACCCTCAATCCGGATGCAACGGCACTCTCGGGTCTCTCCTACGGCCATATCCGCGATCTGATGACTATCCCCATCGGCGCCCGTTTCAGGGTCAGCGTGACCGCTTCCGGAAGCTTTACGCTTGGAGCACTTGAACCGGTTATTGCAACGTAGCCGTTCGCTTGCGCCTGAGTGAAGCAATATTTATTTTATCATGTTATACAGCCCGCTCGCAACTGCATATGCACGCTCAGATGATGACTATGTGGACTGCCTCAGATAGTACACCCGAAACAAAACAGCGAGAACAGCTCACGGGAACTGATCAGCTTGATGCCTATCGGGTTGTGCTTTTCAATGATGAGGAGCACTCCTTTGATGAGGTTATCGATCAGATCATCAAAGCTATACGATGCTCCCGCTCCAAAGCCGAGCGCCATACCTGGGAGGTACACACCAGAGGCCGCAGCATTGTCTTTGCCGGCGCTATGGCCGAGTGCATCAGGGTCAGCTCAATCCTCGAAGAGATCGCCCTCAAAACCGAAATCCAGACAAGCTGAACTTCCTCCAAGTCAATACATCTCCGGCTGAACGCTCTCCCTCCACTGATTATCCCCCCTGGTTTGTTATATTCCATGTTTTATCGTGTTGAACCGGGAGTACCCGAAAATTTTTACCACACTATTTTAAGCAAACGATGAGCAATTCCGATCAAGCCCGGGTACAGAGTGTCAATCTGCCCCCCGATAAAGTGATGCACAAGCTGGTTTCGCTGACAAAACGCCGGGGATTTATCTACCCGTCGTCCGAGATCTATGAGGGGCTCTCATCCTGCTTTGACTACGGGCCGCTCGGCAGTGAGCTGAAAAAGAATATCAGGGAGCTCTGGTGGAACACCATGACCCGCCGCCACCAGAATATTGTCGGCATTGATGCCTCTATACTCATGAACCCGAGGGTGTGGGAGGCTTCAGGCCATGTGGCGAGCTTCAATGATCCGATGATAGATGACCGCACAACGAAGCGGCGCTACCGTGCAGACCATCTGATCGAGAACCATATCGAGAAACTGCGCCGGGATGGAAAGGATGAGGAGCTGTTGAGGGTACAGTGTGCCTACGAGAACATTGCCAATGCAGAAGATCCCAACCGGGCGCTGTATGAGCTGATCATTGCAGAAAAGATCAAGGCGCCGGATACCGGCTCTGGCGACTGGACCGAGGTTCGTCAATTCAATCTGATGTTCCAGTGCAATATGGGTGCTGTGGCCGATAAATCAAGCATCGTCTACCTGCGGCCTGAAACCGCGCAGGGCATTTTTGTCAACTTCCATAACGTCCGGGAGTCGTCGCGCATGAAGGTGCCCTTCGGCATTGCGCAGATCGGCAAGGCCTTCCGCAACGAGATCGTCAAAGGGAACTTCATCTTCCGCATGGTGGAGTTTGAACAGATGGAGATGCAGTACTTTGTTAAACCCGGCACCCAGAAAGAGGCCTTCGAGGAGTGGAGAACCGAGCGGTTTGCCTGGTACAGCACTACACTCGGACTGCGAGCGGAAAAGCTGCACTGGTACAAGCATGACAAGCTGGCTCACTACGCTGATCTGGCTTACGATATCAAGTATGAGTTCCCCTTCGGCATCGAAGAGATCGAGGGTATTCACTCCAGAACCGATTTTGACCTCAAACAGCATCAGGAGTACTCCGGCAAGAACATGGAGTATATCGACCAACTCACCAATGAGCGCTTTATCCCCTATGTGGTTGAAACATCCGCCGGATGCGACAGGCTCTTTTTGGCGCTCCTTGCAGATGCCTACCATGAAGATGTTGTTGACGGTGAAGAGCGCGTTATGCTGAAGCTCGCTCCAAAAGTAGCCCCGGTCAAGGCCGCTGTACTTCCTCTGATGAAAAAAGGGGGCATGGGCGAAAAGGCCGCTCAGCTGCGTGACGAGCTTTCCGAATCGTTCCTTGTCCAGTACGATGACGCCGGCTCTATCGGCAAGCGCTACCGCCGTCAGGATGAGATCGGCACACCATTCTGCATCACGGTTGACCATCAGTCGCTTGAAGAGGGTACGGTTACCGTGCGCTTCCGTGACAGTGCCGCACAGGAGCGGATTGACCTTTCACGGGTCAGGGAGTTTATAGGCGAAAAGCTGGTTTAATTTTTTGGTAACTCATCTATTTTCCAATGCGTTATGATGTTGCTGTATTAGGCGGCGGCCCTTCAGGATCGGTTGCCGCGGCCGAGCTTGCCAGGGCTGGACTCTCAACGATTCTCATTGAACGCAACTTTGAGAATGTCAAACCATGCGGCGGAGCAATACCACTCGGACTGATTGAGGAGTTCCGCATTCCTTCTGAACTGGTGGAAAAAAAACTCTCCCGCATGAAGGCCCGCTCCCCGAAAGGGCGGGTGATCGAGATGAACATGCCGAACGGATATGTCGGGATGGTCAGGCGCGAAAAATTTGACCGATGGTTGCGCACTGAAGCTGAAAAAGCCGGTGCAACCGTTGCCGAAGGGCTGGTAAACACCATCACCCCCTCTGCTGACGGCTTTGTCATCAAAACCCTCAATGACAAAATAGCTCCGCTCAAGGCTTCACGGATTATCGGTGCTGATGGCGCAAACTCGAAAACCGCTGACGAGCTGCACTTTCCGCCAAACGAGTTGAAGGTGATTGCCATGCAGCAGCGCTTCCACTACTCTCCCGCAATCGAAAAGTTCAGCAATATTGTTGAGATCTGGTTTGACGGAGAGGTCTCGCCCGACTTTTACGGATGGATCTTCCCGAAGGCGGACCATCTTGCCATCGGCACCGGCACCGAGGATCACCGGCACAACATCAAGGCGCTGCAGCGGCGTTTTATCGAAAAAATCGGTATTACCGACAAACCCTACCTTGATGAGGCGGCCAAAATACCGATGAAGCCCCGCAAATCCTTTACCCAGGAGAAGGCCATTCTGGTCGGTGATGCTGCCGGACTGGTAACACCGGCAAACGGTGAGGGAATATTCTTTGCCATGCGATCAGGAATACTCGGCGCACAGGCAATGATTGAGCACCTGAAAAACGGCGCTCCGCTTGCGAACTATGAAAAAGAGTTCCGCAGGCTCTATGCTCCGATCTTTTTCGGTCTGGAAGTTTTGCAGGCGGTTTATTACAAAACGGACCGGCTGCGGGAGAGTTTTGTCGCCATATGCGCCGACGATGATGTGCAGCAAATCACCTTTGACTCCTATCTTTATAAGAAAATGGTGCCTGCCCCCTGGCCGGTGCAGATGAAAATCTTTTCAAAAAACATCTACCACCTGATCAAGGGCTCTTGATGCTGCTCTCTTTTCCCAACTGGATTATTCATCTCTCTTCCGCCCTTGAATGGGGGCTCGGGGCAGCGCTGCTCTTCCGTTACGGCAGACTGTGCAACCGGCGCGACATCAGGATTTTTGCCCTCTCCATGCTGCCGCACTGGTCAGGAAGCTTTTTTGTGCTTGGTTACCATGTTTCAGGGGACTCGGTTCCACTGCTACTTGATCTGTCGGAGCTCATCAATCTCTTCGGCAGCATCTCACTGCTCCTGGCAACACTGAACCTGCTGAAATCCACAAAAAAAGCTCCCTCAGTCGGCTTTGCAGCCGCACTTGGAGCCATCATCATTTCCGGCAAACCGCAATCATACCTGGGAGAAGATATCTTTGACACCATACTGCAGCTCTCCAGCGTGGTCTATATCTCATTTCTGGTGCTGCTTTTTCTGGTCTACCGGCGTGACCGGACAATTTTTTCCGGACTCACCGTTGCGGGGTTCTGGTTTGTGCTGGTATTTATTTCAGTGACCATTTTCTGCATGTATCTGGCAACGGTGGTTCGGGGATTTCCGACGCTCTCACATGACGACCTGTTTCACGGGATGGCCGAAAGCCTGCTGACCATAAGTAATCTTATGATCGCCATCGGCGCACACCGTAAAATCCGGGAGTATGAATCAAACCGTGCAACAAAAAGTCAGGGGTGAAGAATCCTGGAGTACTGACGGGAATCGGCAAGAACCTCAAGCGCTCCCTTCACAACAGGATCGTGACTGAGCTCGCCTGTTCGTGCAAGCTGCCGGTCATAATGGCGAAGAATCTCAAGCTCAAGCGCGTCACACAAAGCTCCCGCTTCCCTTGCGATCTCCTGCTCCTTGAGACGTTCAACACCCTTCAGAAGCTCATCGGGAATCGTAATGGGGTTGACCTCTTTGTCGGAACTGTCAACCATCAACGCCGACTTCAACTCGTCAAGCTGTCGCTGCGCAGGTGATGTATAGGTAAATTTCCTGCCTTGCAGATATTCATTGAATAAGAGCATAAGCGCCTTGCGATCAAGAGGCTGGGCAGGCTTAAGCGGTGTCCGGGAACGATAGCCGGAAGCAAAAAGAAAGAGCATCCCTTTATTGCGAAGCTCGGTAAGGTAAGGGGAGCCTTTCGGTTCAGAGCTCTCAATATCTGGGTTGATCCCTCCTCCGCCGTAAACCTTCCGCTTTCCCCTGGTGTAGAAGAGCGCCGAATGGTTCTCCTCCTTGACATCAGGAAGCACCTGTCGCTGCCCAGGCTCTGGATGACCCTCTTTCTGAATCAGACGGCCTGAGGGTGTATAATACTTTGCTGTGGTGAGCTTCAGCGTGTTGTCATAAGAGAGCGTGACTACCGACTGCACCCGCCCTTTGCCATATGAACGCTCACCGATGATAACCCCGCGATCCAGATCCTGAATCGCTCCGGCTACAATTTCAGCCGCAGAAGCGCTCTGGCTGTTGATCAGAACAGCAAGCGGAAGAGATACATTGACCGGAGAGGCAACGGTAAGATAGGATTTTGCTTCAGACGTACGTCCCCGAATGGAAACGACATTACTTCCTTTTTTTACAAAAAGCGAACAAACATCAGCCGCAACATCAAGAAGACCTCCCGGATTATTTCTCAGATCCAGTATTACCCCTTTAAGCCGGATATGCTTCTCATCAGCCTGACGCTGAAGAGCCAGAAGCGCTTCACGAAGTTCATCAGCAGAACGGGAGCCAAAGCTCTTCATTTCGATATAGCCGGTATCACCCATCATGCAGAAGTGACTCACCGTGTTTACCCTGATCTCTTCCCGTTTGATGGTGGCAGTGAAAAACGGCTCCCCCTCACGCTCTATTTTGAGTGTCAGGCTCTCCCCGAGAGGTCCCTTAAGCAGCTCTTTCACCTCATAGAGAGGTTTATTCCTGATTGCGGTGCCGTTAACGGCCGAAATAGTGTCGCCCATCCTGATACCCGCCCTTGCTGCGCCATATCCATCCTCCACAGAAGCGATATAAATGGCACCGTCAATTGCTGCTATAGTGACTCCGATGCCTGCATACTGACCGCTGGTGAGCTCATCAAGCTCCTTTGAGTCATTCTTGTCAAGAAACACCGTATAGGGATCAAGGGTGTGCAGCATGCCGTCAATTCCGGCATACATCAGTTCGCTGACATCAGGTTTATCAACGTAGTTGAGTGACAACTGACGGTAGACCTCCCCAAGAAGATCAATACTCTTTATAATACCGAAATACTCCTTTTCATCAGCCGGCATAGCGTAGAGCGGCCGGGCAGAAAAGGAGGAGCAGAGGCACAGCACAATCATGAAGCCTGGCACTCTGCGCCGAAGAGTGGTCAGCACCGCACCGACATAGGTTCCCCTATATAGCCTGTTACGATGCATGAGTCACCTGAGCGCCTCTTCAAGTGCCGTTGCGCTGTCCGTGCGGGCATCGCGGTACTTGATGATAACCGGCGTATAGATAGCAAGACCATGTTCAGCGGCAAACTCTCCCTTGATGGTGCGGGATCCGGCAACAACAACCGCACCGGCAGGAATCTCCAGCGGATGATCTGCTGTTTTTCTGTAAACCCTGTTCAGGGCAATATCATAAACCGGTGTTGAGCCGTTAAGAATAACACCTGTTCCGATCACGGCACGCTCCCTTACGATAGTACCTTCGTAGATGCCGCAGTTGCCGCCAACCATCACCTCATCCTCAATAATGACGGGCATGGCTCCGACCGGTTCCAGCACGCCGCCTACCTGAACACCGGCAGAGAGATGGACCTTTTTACCAACCTGGGCGCAACTCCCCACAAGTGCATGTGAATCAATCATGGTTCCTTCATCAACGTAGGCTCCAACATTGACATAGGCAGGAGGCATCATGACCACCGATGGGGCCAGATACGAGCCGTCACGTACCGCCGATCCGCCGGGAACTATGCGGACATTGTTCTCCAGTGTAAACTGTTTAAGCGGGTAGGTATCCTTGTCAATAAAGGTAAAACCGGCTCCATGCTCATCAAGCGGTACCATTGCTGCCTGAAGCCTGCCGAGACGCATGCCGAGCAGAATACCCTGCTTGACCCATGTGTTTACAATCCAGTCACTGCCGGATTTTTCTGCCGCTCGTATAGTTCCGTCGTTGAGCAGCTCCTTGAACTGCCTGAAAACCGCCCGCGCTTCAGGACTCTCCTGAAGTGCAGCCGCACCGAATGATGAAAATCCAAGTATCTGTTCTTGCAAGGTATCGTACTGTCCCATAATCCCGTCTGATGTTTAGATATCGCCGTATTCGGCGGTAATGTCCTTGTTGTTCTTTCTGCTGTAAAACCGGAAATCGTCACTTCTCAGGCTCTCATCCGGTTTGACCTGAACAAAGAGCAGGTGCTGGAGAAACCATTTCAGCTCGGTTTTCAGGTCACTGTTCTGCAACGGCTCGACCACCGTAGGGCTGACGTAGAGATCAAGCTGCTGAAAATTCAAGGGGTGCTTCAGCGCATACTTTCTCAGCCATCGCTCAATCTGGTTGATGGTGGTGAAGCGAGCCTGAACCACACCGGTTCCTCCGCATGCGGGGCACTGGTCACCCATGCGCTGCATCAGACTCGGTCGTATTCTCTCGCGGGTAATCTGCATGATGCCGAAATCCGACATGGGCAGAATATTTGATTTAGCCCGATCGTTACGCAGCTCGGTTTTCATCGAGTCATAAACCTTTTTGGCATTCTTCTGATCGAGCATGTCGATAAAATCAACAACAATAATACCGCCGATATCCCGAAGCCGAAGCTGCCGGACAATTTCGCGTGCCGCCTCAAGGTTGGTTTTCAGCGAGTTCTCCTCCTGCTCCCGCTTTGCGGCATACCGGCCGCTGTTGACATCAACAACAACCATGGCTTCGGTATGCTCGATAATAATATAACCGCCCGACTTCAGCCAGACCTTGCGGGAAAAGATCGATTCAACATCCTTGGCAATACCGTACCCTTCAAAAAGGGGCAGTTTGCCCTGGTAGAGGCTGACGTTTTTAACCATCTCAGGAGCTGCCCACTGTATATAGTTCAGCGTCTCCTTGTGAATCACTGATGAATTGGCCACAATTTCCGTAACGTCGGAGGTCAGGGAGTCCCGCAGAACACTGGAGATGATGGTATCCTCCTTGAATATCAGTTGCGGAGGAGCGGCATCCTGAAGTTTTTCCTCAATCTGGGTCCATTTGGCCAGAAGCTTTTCGAGATCCTGTTTCAGAAGGGTCTCCTCCTGGTCTTCGGCGACTGTGCGGATAATCGCACCGAATCCTTCCGGCAGCATGGAGCGCACCAGTTTTTTCAGCCTTGACCGCTCCTTGCGCACAACAACACGACGGGAAACGGCAACCTGCCCGCCGCCAAAGGGCAGGAGCACCATGAAACGACCGGCAATGGTAATATCCGAGGTAAGTCGTGATCCCTTACTGCTGATAGGCTCCTTGATAACCTGAACAAGAATGGAGTCATTCGGTTTAAGTTTTCCGGCGATCATCTGGGTATAGGACTGCCGCTTCTCAGCCTTCTCCTGTTCGTCGCCTGAGGGGCGCTTGCCGCCGCTTCTGGCAGACGCTTTTACACTCTGATCAGCCGCAGGCTGTACCTGTACCGGAGCGGCGTTTAATGAATCATCACCATCGGCATCCTCTGCGCCGACAACAGCATCATCATCATCATCATCCTCAATCAGCGCACGATAATCCTCACTCGTTGTGCCTACATCGGAAAAGTGCAGAAATCCGTCGGACTTCTGTCCGATATCGACAAACGCGGCTTTCAGGCCCTCAACAACCTTGTGAACCCGTCCGAGATAGATATCACCGATACTTCTCCGGCTTTCAGGGCGCTCAATAATCAACTCCGCCAGACGGCCCTCCTCAACAAGAGCGACCTGTATCTCATCGCCGGTCTTGTTCATCAACAACTGCTTATTCAAACTCTTCTTCATTCGTTAACTCTTTTTATAATGGTAAGAACCAGAGGTGGAACACCTTCTGTAACGCTGTATAAATATTTTGCTTATATCCTCGCCCGGCTATCCCCGAATCTCCGTCTGATTGCCTTGGGTTTTCAATTAAATCCAGCTCCCCGGAGCTGTACAAGAGACGTTATTGCGGAATAAACAGATACCCTGAAGCTATCCATCAGGAACGCAGAAAACCCTGCAGGGAACGGGAACTGCAAGCCAGTTGTCAAGATAATAAATTATATAAGGAAACAGCAATACCGGCCCGGACAACTCCCGGCAGGTAACCGGTGGCGGCAAAAAAAGCTGAAATTTCGCCCCTCTTCTTTCAGGGCAAGATCCTGTTGTATAACTTCATGATACCCGTTTTTTTGTATCCGGAAGTTGTTTCCACATATCGTTGCCGACATATCCGATCATGGTAAAGCATATGCCTGATGAACACCTCCTATGAATGGCCGCTATGGCAAACCTCAGAATTTGTCTGTGGCATTGATGAAGCGGGGCGGGGGCCGCTGGCCGGGCCGGTAGTTGCTGCGGCTGTAGTATTTCCCCGATGGTTCAGGCCGGAAGAGAGCATCCTCGAGAAGCTCAATGATTCCAAAAAACTCTCCGCCAGAGTGAGAGAAGAGCTTGCTCCGGCAATCAAGGCCGCCGCCCTTTTCTGGGCTGTTACAGAGATCGAACCGGAGATTATTGACCGGATCAATATCTTTCAGGCAACCATGCTTGCCATGAACCGTTCGGTTGAAGCCCTCGGCATGCTGCCGGAACTGCTGCTCGTGGATGGCAACCGTTTCAGACCTCATCTGCCGATACCGTACGAAACCATTGTCAAGGGTGATGCCAAGGTCTTCTCCATTGCGGCAGCATCAGTGCTTGCCAAAACCCGAAGGGATGAGATCATGACCGCATGCAGCAGTAACTGGCCCGAATACGGCTTTGATCACCACTTCGGCTATGCAACCGGCGAACATGTTCGGGCAATCCGGCAGCACGGGCTATGCCCGCTGCACAGAGCAAGCTTCAGGCTGAAAGAACTGGGAGAAAAATAGCGACAGCCATGCACGATCCGCACCAGCTCGGACAACAGGGAGAGCAGCTCGCCGCCGACTTCCTTGAAAAAAAAGGGTACCGGATCATTTTGCGAAATTACCGCTATCACCGCAATGAGATTGATATCATTGCCCGATATAAAGGAACGCTCTGTTTTATTGAGGTAAAAACCCGCTCCTCAACCGAAAAAGGTCATCCGGCAGAAGCCGTAACACCCGAAAAACAGAAGGAGATTATCAAGGCCGCTCGCGCATACCTTGCTTTCTGCGTTCATGAAGAGTGTGACTGCCGGTTCGATGTTATCGCAATTCTGATAGAGAGCATGATTGAAAACAGAATCGGCAGGTTTACTGTCGAGCATTTTGAGGATGCATTCTGGGCCGATTGATCAACACGAAAGGGCAACGCTGGTTATTTGTTCCGAAACCCGATTACTGCGGTGAGCGGTGCTCGAAAGACAAGCATAATGACCGCATTTTTATTATCTTGAAACTCAATTTTCATCTCATCAGTTAGAGCAGATCATTATGCAGGAAGACGATATTCTAAGCACAGTAGCCCCTACCGCTCCATCAACCTACGGAGCAAACAACATCCAGGTTCTTGACGGCATAGAGCATGTCCGCATGCGTCCTGCCATGTATATCGGCGATATTCACAGTCGGGGTCTTCACCATCTTGTTTATGAAATTGTCGATAACTCCATCGATGAAACACTCGGCGGATTCAATGACTACATCTTTGTCTCACTGAATCCTGATGGTTCAGTAACAGTAATCGACCGCGGCCGAGGTATTCCGGTGGACATTCATCCCGAAAAGCAGAAATCGGCCCTTGAGCTGGTTATGACCGTGATCGGAGCAGGCGGAAAGTTCGACAAGGGGGCCTACAAGGTATCAGGCGGACTGCACGGCGTTGGCGCCTCGGTGGTCAACGCCCTCTCAGAATGGTGTGAGGTTGAGGTATACCGTGACGGGAACATCTATTTTCAGCGCTTTGAACGCGGCATTCCCCAGGGAGATGTCCGGGTTATCGGGAAAACCGATAAAAAAGGCACGAAAACCACCTTCATGCCCGACCATCAGATTTTCAAGACAACCGAGTTCCGCAAGGATATTATTATCGACCGTATGCGTGAGCTGGCCTTCCTCAACAAGGAGCTGAGCATCACGGTTCAGGATACTGAAGGTATTGACGAGATCTTTCACTATGTAGGCGGCATCAAGGAGTTTGTCCAGTTTACCGATCAGAACCGGATCAACCTGCTCAAGGAGCCGATCTATCTCTATGGCGAAAGGGATTCAACCATTGTTGAAATCGCCCTCCAGTACAACGACTCCTACCAGGAGAACGTCTTCAGCTATGTCAACAACATCAATACCCATGAAGGCGGTACCCATGTCACCGGATTCCGCAAGGCGCTGACAAGAACCCTCAATGCCTACGCCCAGAAAAATGATCTTCTGAAAAACCTCAAGCTCTCCCTGACCGGTGACGATTTCAAGGAGGGCCTGACTGCCGTTATCTCGGTAAAGGTTGCTGAGCCCCAGTTTGAAGGCCAGACCAAGACGAAACTCGGTAACTCGGAAACACAGAGTATCGTCGAAACCATCGTCAATGAGCAGCTTGCGGAGTTTGCCGAAAGCAACCCGAATGTACTCAAGATGATCATTGAGAAGGTGAAGGGTGCGGCCATGTCGAGAGAGGCTGCACGCAAAGCCAAGGAGCTTACCCGCAGAAAATCGGTACTGGAGAGCTCGGGTCTTCCCGGAAAACTTGCGGACTGCTCCATCAATGATCCGGAACACTGTGAACTCTATATCGTAGAGGGTGACTCTGCAGGCGGCAGTGCCAAACAGGGACGGGACAGAAGCTTTCAGGCTATCCTGCCCTTGAAGGGGAAAATCCTTAACGTCGAAAAGGCCCGGTTGCACAAGATGCTTGAAAACGAGGAGATCAAGACCATCATTCTCGCCCTTGGCACAAGCTTTGGGGAAGAGGAGTTCTCAACCGAAAAGCTGCGCTACGGAAAAATCATCATCATGACAGATGCTGATGTTGACGGCGCGCATATCAGAACCCTGCTTCTGACCTTTTTCTTCCGCCATATGCGCTCACTTATTGAAGCCGGCCGTGTCTTTATTGCCCAGCCGCCACTTTATCTGGTAAAATCAGGCAAGGAGCAGCAGTATGCGTGGGATGATGACGAGCGCAACAGCATTACGGAGTCCATGAAAAAAATGCAGAAAGGCAAGGCCAATATCCATATCCAGCGCTACAAGGGTCTTGGAGAGATGAACCCCGAGCAGCTCTGGAGTACAACCATGGACCCTGCTCACCGGTCACTGCTGCTGGTAAATGTCGAAAATGCCATGGAAGCCGATCAGGTATTCTCGACGCTCATGGGAGACAAGGTTGAACCTCGCCGGGAGTTTATCGAGAAAAACGCAAGATATGTCCGCCGCTTAGATGTCTGAGGTGCGGACATAGACCTCCTTGCGGAGTTGCTGTACCCATTCGGAAAATAACCTGCGGTTTTTATTGTCAAGAGCCTCCTCTTCAAGAAAGGAGTAATCCTTCTCCGGATTCACGGTATGGGCAGCAACCCGCTCGTTCAGCCTGATGATGGTGTAGAAGGACTCACCCTGCGGAGGATCGATCTTCGAAGGCGGACTGATATCTCCCGGATTTTTCAGGGCCGTGATAATTGCCCTCAGCTCAGGACGCAGGGAGGGAAGGGAGATATACTCACCCACACCGCCGATTGAAGAGATAACGCCGCCAAGCTTTGCTGAGGATGGATCATCTGAATATTTGGATGCCATCTCGGAAAACGATGACTTGCCGCTGAGTATATCGGCCCGAATTGAATTCAGGAGCTGATCCACTCCGCTAAAATCATCTTTCGAATGGTCGAAGGCGACCAGAATATGGCGGACGTGAATGGCATTCGGCTCCTTGTTCAGCAGCTGAATGATATGATAGCCGTAGCGGGTTTCAATAATACCGGAAACCTCACCCTCCTTGAGCGAAAAAGCTGCCGTTTCAAAACTTGGAATCAGCGCCCCTTTCTGAACATATCCGAGATCACCACCAAGCCTGGCCGAACCGGGATCCTGGGAGTATTTCCTTGCCAGCAAAGCAAAATCCGCGCCGCCCTGAAGCTCCTTGCGAACCGCCTGGATCTTGGTAAGCGCCTGAAGTTGTGCGTCAGCAGAGACTGCGGGATATTTCATGATCTGGGAAACTTTAACCCCTTCCGGAATCAATGAAAATTTCTCCCTGTTGGCGTTATAATAGTCCATCACTTCACCTGAAGTAACCTTCACTCCGGCGGAGCGCTTCCTCCGAAGGGTCTGTATCAACTCCTGATTGCGGATCTCCGTGCGAATCTCGTCGCGGATAGCGGGGAGCGTTTTACCGAAACGGGTTTCCATCTCCTCTTTAGAGGCAAATCTTGCTCTCAACTGCTTGAAACGGTCACCGGCTGTAGCAGAAATAGCATTTTCATCAACTTTAACGCTGTCAATTTTTGCTTTTGAAAGAATAATCTGCTGCTCTATCAGACCGTCAAGTATCCTGCGGGATAACCCGGTATCCTTAGCCAGTTCAGGGGACTGAAGTCGAGCCATAAGTGCCCGGGAGTCAATTTCCGATTTCAGGATGACCTCGCGACCAACCACAGCGACAATCCGGTCGGCAACTTCGGCATAAGAGGGAGTGGTGATTGATGCCAAACCGGCAAGAAAGAGCAGTACTGCTTTCCCTGATATTTTTTTCATTACAATGATCCTGACTTATAAATATTGTTCAGACACCAAAACAGTAACAGCAACATAACGAGCGTATCCGTAAATCGGAAAAGGCAAACAGACTCAGGAAACCTTGCTGCCTCTCAGATGCACCGGGGTTTTAGATAATCTGAGCCAGTCAAAAACAAGCGGTGCAGCAACAAAGATCGAAGAGTAGGTTCCGATAAGAATGCCGCAAAAAACAGCAAAAGCAAAGCCTCTGATGGCCGGACCGGCAAAGATAAAGAGAACAAAAACAGAGAGCAGAACGGTTCCTGAGGTAATAATCGTGCGGCTCAGCGTCTGGTTCATGCTTTCATTGAATATTCTCTCATAGTCCGCCGGTTTCTGACCGCGAATCCGCTCCCGGATACGATCATAGACAACGACGGTATCGGTAATCGAGTAACCGGCAATGGTAAGAAAAGCAGCAATGATGCTCTGGTCCATCTCAAGCGGCATAAAATCAAACAGCCCGCCCAAAAGACTAAAGAGACCGAGAACAGAAAGAATGTCATGGAAAATGGCAATCACCCCGGCGGTGGCAAATTTTATCTCAAAACGGATACCGACATAGAGCAAAATCGCAACGAGTGAAGCCAGCAGCGCTTTCAATGCTGACCATTTCAGATCGGAGGCAATACTTGGGCCAACGGCATCAATACGGACAATTTCATGCGGATTATTCTTGAGCCGGGTATCAAACGCGCCGGAAACAAGGGATTTCAGTTCATTGGTCTCTCCGCTGAACACGGTACTGAACAGAAACGAGCGATCAAGCCCATACTGCTTGAGCGATCCGGAAATACCCGCCTCATCCAGCACAGCACGAACCGCACTGACATCAATATTTTTATCAAACCGGATCAGTACCTCCGATCCCCCCCGGAAGTCAATACCGTAATTCAGCCCTTTTACCGCAAGGGAGATCAGCCCGGACGCAAGCAGAATCAGTGAAAAAGCGTAGGCAATTTTACGGAATCCTATAAAATCAAAGTTTGTCTTGTGAAAAATCCTCATTGGTCATACATCTTGAAAATTAACCGAAACTTTTTTCAGACAAAAGGTTCTTGCCCATGAGAAACGAAAAGATCTCTTTTGTCACAACTATCGAGGTAAACAGGCTCGCTGCCGTACCGATCATAAGCGTAAGGGCAAAACCCTGAATAGGCCCGATACCATAGGTATAGAGCAGAAATGCTGCAACCATTGTGGTAACATGCGAGTCAAGAATAGAAGAGAATGCCCGATCATAACCCAACTCTATGGAGGAGGTCAACCCCTTGGAGGCATCAAGTTCCTCTCTGATTCGCTCATAGATCAGAACATTGGCATCCACCGCCATCCCGATGGTCAGCACTATACCTGCGATACCCGGCAGCGAGAGTGAGGCACTGAAACCTGCCAGTACCGAAAGCACGATGAGAATATTAAGCACAAGCGCTATATCGGCGGCAATGCCTGCTTTCTTATAGTAGAGCAGCATAAATACGGATACTGCGAGAAATGACCAGGAGAGGGAGAGCATCCCGGCTCGAATGTAATCAGCACCCAGAGAGGGCCCTACGGTACGCTCCTCAATAATTCTGACCGGGGCGGGAAGAGCGCCGGCCTTCAGCACAATTTCCAGATCCTTTGCCTCCTCCAGACTCTCAATACCGTTAATGACGGAGTTCCCTCCGGGAATCTTTGACTGCACAACGGGAGCGCTGTAAACCGCACCATCAAGAACTATAGCAATACGCTTTCCGATATTTGCGCCGGTAATGCGTGCCCATTTCGACGTGCCCTCCGAATTCATTGACATCGTCACCTCCGGCTGCACACCCTGAGAGCCGAATGTTGCCTTGGCTTCGGTTATGACCCCGCCGGTAAGTTCAGGGCTCTTTTTGACAAGGTAGACCGAGTAGAGCTTCTCTCCGCTCGGACCGACATCAGGCTTGGCAGCAAGAAGCAGCTCGGTATCCAGAGGAAGCAGGGCCTGGATATCGCTTCGCTTGAGCAGGGAAAGCACGAACTCTTTTGACTGTTCCGAGGTGTAAGCGTTGCCGTTTTCAGAGACACCAACTACATTATAAAGCGGTTTTGCTGCGTTTTGAGTTGCCGCAGTGGCAGGAGCCGCCGGCACTGAAGGCGCAACCGATGACACCGCAGGTGCTGCTCCGGCAGGAGCTCCAGGGTGCGGCTGAGCGGCTGACACCGGCTTTGATACCGAGGAGTCAGAAACGACTGCCGGTGGTGCGGTACCGTTCTGGACAAGATAGGTATTGATCCGGTCAAGCGTTCTGACAAGAACCTCAGGATCCCTCAAAAGCCTGAACTCAAGCTTCGCCGTACCTTTAAGCAGGTTTCTCACCCTGTTTTGATCAGAAATACCTGGAAGCTCTATGATGATTTTTCTGCTCCCCTGGGTGGTAATGACCGGTTCGGCTACACCATACTGGTCAATACGGTTTCTGATGATCTCCTTGGCTCGACTCAGAGCATCATCGGACTCCTTTTCAAGCTTCGAAATAATCTCCCGATCACTGTTGCGTATATCATAAAAATAGCGGCTCAGTCGAATGTTCTCGATTTTGAACTCGGCTACGATCAGTTCAAGCACACTCGCATCGCTTTTCGCGGCCTTTGCTCTTACCGAATTCATGATCTCGGTAAACTTTGCATCCTTGTTCCACGCTTTCTGCTCAAAGAGATCAATCTGGTCAACTTCCATAACCAGATGCATTCCCCCTCTGAGATCGAGACCAAGTTTAAGACTCTTTTTCCGTGCATTTTCAAGCTCTTCACGGTGACTCAGCGCATATTTGAGACTATCCTGAGCCGATCTATAACTGTTAAGCTGCCGGGAAAGGGAGTAGTCACTCCAGGTAGGCCATAATGACCAAACCGCAACAAGAGTGACCAGAGCAATCAGAAGAAGATTAAAACGTTTATTTTTCATTGATGACATCGCTTTGCGCTCAGAAGAAATAATTCAGCCAATATATAAAATGGGGTATTGATTAGCTAACAATCTGCTCGGGGCCCATAATAGGTCCGTATAAGCGTTTCGCACGGCCTATACTAACGCTATGGCTCTTGTTCATTAATCATCTTTTACCCGTTATCCCCCCAACCTGCCGAATCAACAGAATACCCATCCATATCTTCAGAGGAATACAAAAAAACCGGCCCTTACGCATAGATATAACCCTCCTCAAGGAGTGAATCCATGACTAAAGGGCGCCTCTGTTTATTGTCGTGAGAAGCCCGAGGACAAGGCGGATGGAGCACAGAAAGCGGAGTGTTGTACACGGAGTATATGAGGATTTCGAGTACCACCCAACGCAGTAATCGGGTTTCGGAATAAATAAATAGAGGTACCCTAAACAGCGTGATGGCATGCTTTCCAACTGATATGCTGAAATCATTTGATTGTTTTTATTACCATAAGAGGACATTTTTGTCCCTTTTGCCCTTGCGGTGACCGCGATAACGGCTATAATCAAACAGTGCTTGCTGAAAACATTTTTACTTTTCTTTTACTCTGCTTGCCGAATATCTCCGGGCAATCGGCAGCAGCGGCCCTGCCGGGCGCGCCTGTAGCCATTGCCGTACGGCAGATCCCCTTAAATATGCGTATCTTGAGCAGGGAATAAACAAACAGCAACCAAAATGTTTCACGTGAAACAATCCTCAAAACATGTATGATATTATCGTTGCGGGGGCCGGCCACGCAGGCTGCGAAGCTGCGCTTGCTGCGGCGAGATCCGGGTGCTCCTGTCTGCTTATAACAACAGACCTCTCGTCGATTGCGAGAATGTCCTGCAATCCGGCTATAGGCGGCGTAGCCAAAGGTCAGATCACAAGAGAAATTGACGCTCTTGGCGGAGAGATGGCTAGAGCTATAGACGCAAACGGGATCCAGTTCAGAATGCTTAATCGCAGTAAGGGGCCGGCCATGCACTCGCCAAGAGCGCAGGCGGATAAAGCGATGTACTCCCTCTATATGCGGAAAGTTATTGAGCGCGAGACCAATATTGACCTGCTGCAGGACACCGTTGTAGGAATCGAATCACATGGGGGCATCTTTCAGGGGGCAAGAATCTCTTCCGGAAAAGTCATTTCGGGAGGCGCCGCTATTCTCTGCTGCGGAACATTTCTTAACGGCCTGATCCATATAGGAATGAACCATTATGACGGAGGGAGAACAACGGCGGAACCTCCGGTTCGCGGATTAACCGAGGATCTTTTGCGTCACGGCTTTGTGGCAGGCCGACTGAAAACCGGAACACCCCCGAGAATTGATGCGCGCAGTGTTGACTACTCGCTGGTGGAGAGCCAACAGGGGGATGCGGAGCCCTCGGCATTCTCGTTCAGCAAATCACTTGACTGCAATCGACGACAGGTAAGCTGCTACATCACAAAAACAACGCCTGATACTCATGAGATTCTGAAAAAAGGGTTCAGCCGCTCCCCGCTCTTCACCGGAAAAGTCCAGGGCATCGGCCCGAGATACTGTCCGTCTGTAGAAGACAAGATTTGCCGCTTCCCTGGTAAGGAGAGCCACCATATATTTCTCGAGCCCGAAGGGGTTGATACCAATGAGATGTACGTCAATGGATTCTCGACGTCACTGCCGGAGGATATTCAGGAAGAGGGATTGCGCTCCATACCCGGCCTGAGCAATGCAAAAATTATCCGGCCGGGATACGCAATTGAATATGACTACTTCTTTCCGTACCAGATAAAGGGCACGCTGGAAACCAAACTCATAGAAAACCTCTACTTTGCCGGACAGATCAACGGAACCTCAGGATACGAGGAGGCTGCCGCCCAGGGATTAATGGCCGGTATAAACGCCTCACTGAAAGCGAGATCCCGCCCCCCTATCAATCTCAGGCGCTCGGAGGCCTATATCGGCGTTCTGATTGATGATATCATCACAAAAGAGACGCTCGAGCCCTATAGAATGTTTACCTCTTCTGCCGAACATCGTCTCCACCTTCGCCATGATAATGCGGATGTGCGCCTTGTGACCTTCGGATATAAAGCGGGGCTTGTTCAACATGAAACCTATCATCAGTGCCTTTCCAAAATAGAGAAGATTAATCATCTTAAGGCACTATGTGCCAACACAAGGCTACAGCCTGAAGAGATAAACGGCATGCTGGCAAAATCAGGCTATACCCCTGTAGAGATCGGCCAGCATGTAGCATCACTGCTGAAAAGGCCGGGAATCACCCTTGAGCTGATTCTTGCTGAATCAGAAACATTTCGAAACAGTGTTCATCAGATAACCATCGACCGCTCATTCTATGAACAGGTTGATATTGACCTTAAATATGAGGGCTATCTTAAACGTGACCTTCTGATGGCCGAGAAGATCTCAAGACTGGAATCACTCAGGATACCACCCCGGTTCAACTATGACGGGATATCCGGGCTTTCAAACGAAGGAAAAGAGAAGCTGAAAAAACACAACCCTGAAACAATAGGAGTTGCATCGCGGATACCGGGCGTTTCCCCTTCAGATATTTCAGTTCTAACCGTTCGCCTTGGACGTTAAGCGAGCAATATTGTTTCACGTGAAACACCATTTATAGTATCAGTCCTGATATTCATATTTTTATTCCATGGAAAGTATCATCGGTGACATTGTCAATAATGATCTGCTGTTCGGTAAAGATAAAGAGCAGGGGATAGTTGGCGCATACCAGCTGAGCGACACACAAATAAGGGTATTCAGTCGTCATGGCGCCTCGGTCACACACCATGACGATACGTTTTTCCCCTATTTTTTCCTTTCTGACAGTTCACTGCTTGAGGGCTTTGTTCCGGAAGAAAATGAAAAGTTCTGGCTGGTAAAACTCGGCGGATCAAACTACTATCAATTTCTCTCCATTTTCAAAAGCTGGAGAAATTATCGCGGGGCTCTTGACTTTTTAAACAACAGACGTTTTGGCGAGAGTGCCGATCAAGGTATCCAGAGTCCGGCAGTTGAGAACAGTTCACACATATATAATAAAGGCGATGCCGTCACTCAGTATTTTCTTCAGAGCGGCAAAACCCTCTTCAAGGGTATGATCTTTGATGATCTCTACCGCATGCAGCTTGATATTGAGACGAATTACAATCCTGAAAAACGTGATGGCGCGGCAAACGGGATCGGTTCTGATGAGATCATTATTGTCTCTTTTTGTGATAATCGTGGATGGGAGGCTGTTCTCCATTCAAAAAAGAGCTGTGAACGGGAGCTGCTTAAAGCGGCAGTGTCACTTATAGGAGAGAAAGATCCTGATGTTATCGAGGGGCACAACATATTCAGCTTTGATCTTCCCTATCTGCAGCGTAGATGCGAAAAACATGGTATTCCTTTTTCGATAGGCAGAAACAACCTTCTGCCTAAAACATACCCGTCAAGCATTCGTTTCGCTGAACGGAGTATTGATTACACCTTTTATGATATCCCCGGGAGGCATGTTATTGATACTCTTTTCCTGGTGCAGAGTTACGATATCTCGAAACGCTCCATGCAGAGTTACGGTCTGAAAGCCGTGGCTAAACATTTTGGTTTTGCTTCACCCGATAGAACTTACGTTGACTACAAGGATATAGCTGCGCTTTGGGAAAATAATCATGCAAAACTTCTTGCCTATGCGCTTGATGATGTTCGCGAAACAAGGGCTCTCTCCTCTTTACTTTCTGCCAGCAATTTTTATCTCTCACAAATGCTGCCGTATACCTATGCAATGACCGCCCGCATAGGCCAGGCTGCGAAGATAGAGGTTCTTCTGGTCCGCGAATACCTCCGCCTTAAACACTCTATCCCAAGGCCCACTGCCGGTCAACAGCACTCCGGAGGATATACCGAAGTCTTCCTGAAAGGGATTCTCGGCCCTATTGTCTATGCTGATGTTGAGTCACTCTACCCCTCTATCATGCTCTCTTACGATATTTGTCCAAAAAGTGACGAATTGAAGGTCTTTCCGGGTGTGCTCAATGATCTGAAGGAGTTGCGTTTCAAAGCCAAAGATCGATCACTCAGAGAAAAAGAGTGCGGAAACAAATCGCTTGCCGATAATTTTGATGCGATGCAAAGCTCATTCAAAATAGTTATCAATGCCATGTACGGCTATCTTGGTTTCAGCGGAGGGATATTCAATGATTTTGCAGAAGCGGACAGAGTGACATCAACCGGACAGAGTATTGCAAAAAAAATGATTGTTGAGTTTGAAGCCAGAGGATGCCGCGTTATTGAGGTTGATACGGATGGTATTCTGTTTATTCCACCACCTGGGGTGATACGTGAAACTGATGAAAGATTGCTTGTCAGTGAAGTTTCTGCGCTTATGCCGGAAGGCATTAAAATAGGTTTTGACGGGCGGTACAGAAAGATGATCTCCTACATGAAAAAAAATTATGCGTTGCTCAGCTATGAGGACGTCATGATTCTGAAAGGATCTTCGCTTACAAGCAGAAGCGGAGAGAAGTTCGGGCGTGATTTTGTCCGCAAAGGCTTTGAAAAGCTTCTCAGCGAAGATATTGAAGGACTTCACAATCTTTTCACCGAGTACCGTAATAAAATTCTAAACCATGAACTTGATATTACCGAGTTTACAAAAACAGAATCGCTGAAAAGCACCGTTGAACAATACGCCGAAGATGTGAAATCTGGTAAACGCTCAAAAGCAATAACCTATGAAATCGCTATCAAGAACGGCCTTCGGGTAACAAAAGGGGACCGGATCACCTACTATATCTCCGGAACAGGAGCGGGCAGTGCTTCGTATGAGAAAGGCAAGCTCTCCACGGAATGGAAAAAAGAGAAACCTGACGAGAACACGCACTTCTATCTTAAACGACTTGATGAGCATTGCCAGAAATTTCTTCCTTTTTTCAAGCCGCAGGATTTCAGCATGCTTTTTTCTGATGATACGCTCTTTTCATTTTCTGCTGAGGGGATTGAGCTGATAAGGGATATCCGCCATACCGAGAGCTACAACCCCGGGAGTGACCTTGCTTTATGAAAAGCCTGTTTCGGTTTTGTTTGTATATACTGTATCTTTTTTCCCATTTTTGAGGAACTATATATCCTGTTTCCCTGTAGTGTTACAGGCTATTGGAGAATAATTTTTAACTATTTTTTTGAAACTAACATGGCAGACAATAAAGTACTTCCTGTTTCAAGTGATGTCAGTTGGATCGGTGTGCTCGATCCCGGTCTTATTACCTTTGACATCGTAATGGAGACAAAATATGGCACAACCTATAACTCCTATTTCATCAATGCGGAGAAAAAGACCATTATAGAGACAACAAAGGAGAAATTCTGGCCTGAATATCTTGCTAAAATAAAACAGGTTACCGACCCTTCTGAGATAGAGTATATCATTGTTGACCACACGGAACCGGATCACTCAGGCAATGTCAGAAACCTGCTTGCCGTGGCTCCAAATGCAACCGTAGTCGGCAGCGGTAACGCGATCAAATTTCTCCGCGACCAGACCGGTCATGACTTTAAATCACTTGTTGTAAAAACAGGAGATTCGCTTGATCTTGGCAATAAAACGCTTCATTTCATCAATGCGCCCAATCTTCACTGGCCTGACACCATCTATACCTGGCTTGAGGAGGACCGGATTCTTTTCACCTGTGACTCTTTCGGCTCCCATTTCTCGCACGAAGAGATGTTTGATGACCTTGTGGGTGATTTTGACGATGCCTTTACCTACTATTTTGATGCTATTCTCAGACCGTTCAGTAAATACATGATTCAGGCGGTAGAAAAAATTAGAGCTCTTGACATACAGACCATCTGTCCCGGTCATGGCCCTATTCTGAGATCAAACTGGAAAAAATATGTAGATCTCTCTTTAAAATATGCGACTACGGCCATTGCGATGCCACAGGAAAAAAATATCCTGATTGCCTATGTTTCTGCCTATGAAAACACCACTCTGCTTGCCCATAAAATAGCAGAGGGTCTCCGCCAGTCATGTGATTTCAATATTGAGATTTGTGACATAGAGTCTATGCATTTTTCAAAACTTGAGGACAAGATCGCCCACTGTTCAGGAATTATCGTGGGATCGCCTACGATAAACCAGAATATACTGCCGCAAATCTATCAGCTCTTCGCGGCCATAAACCCGATTCGTGACAAGGGAAAGCTCGGCGCCGCTTTCGGCTCTTATGGATGGAGCGGTGAGGCAGCAAAAATGATTGAAACAAATTTCTCACTGCTCAAGCTGAAAGTTTTTGAACAGAATGTCATGGTAAAGTTCAAACCTCATGAACCTGAATTTGAAAAATGCATCGATTTCGGCAAGGCCTATGCAGATAAAATGATTGAGATCTACCAGTTGAGCTGCAATCTGTGATCAAACAGCAGTATGGGCTGTTGAAAACCAAAAAGGGTTACCGGAAACGGTAACCCTTTTTTTATATACAATTAACGATACAGCTACTATGGAGATGGCCGTCGCCGCTACCCGGCCGCTGGTTCGTCGGGCTTAACGGAGAGCGATAGCGGTGAAGTACGTTATTTAAAAATAATCTCTTCAACTATCGGGCGCTCAAGGGCGGCATTAAGTTTGTTGCGTATATCCTGTTTTCGAAAATTCAATTCCATGCGCCATGAGGGATTTTTCACCTGGATAAAGAGCTGTCCGCCGGTAAATCGCTCAATGGAGGTGGCACCGGCAATAGCCTCACCAACAACACTGTTCCATATCTGGAGTGTCTTGTACTGCTCATATGCCTCTGTAAGCCCTAACGACTGGCACATAGCGCCGACTACAGAAGAGATTTTTTTCGGATCTTTTGTTCTTGACACCGCTCAGTGCTCCCGGTTGTCTTTCAGTGATTCCACAGAGAATGCCGTAATGTTTTTCTGATCTTTTTTTTCTGTCGAGGTAATGATGGTCTGTCCGCAATCTTCCAGAATAGTGAATATATCAGCAATCCTTGAAGCATCAAGTTCACTGAAAATATCATCAAGCAGACAGATCGGCTTTTCAGCGGTTTTTTTGTAAAAAAAACGGTGCTGGGCAAGCTTCAGTGCGATAAGAAATGTTCGTAACTGACCCTGTGAGGCGTATTTCCTGATCTCTTTGCCGTTGATGAAAAAAAGAAGCTCATCGCGGTGAGGTCCGCTCATTGTCTGCGCACGCATCATCTCATAGCTTTCTGTCTCATGATATTTTTGTGTGAATCGACGATAGAGCTCATCGACTGAACTATCTGCACTGAGCGTACCCAGTGAACTTCTGTAGAAAAAAGATGGCTCCTCATGAAGCGATAATTGCCGATAAAGCTCGCGAAAGTGCGAAAAAAATTCATGTATAAATGAGAGCCGTGCGTGTACAATTGAAGCGGCAAGTCTTGATAGATTTTCAGTCCAGAGGGCAAGCATTCCCTCCTGCGGGAATTTTTTCTCCGCTAATTGGGCCAACAGCGCATTTCTTTGCTGAAGAACCCTTCGATAAGCGATCAGATCATCAAGATATCTTCTGTCTGTCTGGCATATAGCGTTGTCAATAAACCGCCTTCTTTCCGCAGGTGCGCCATTGACAATAATCATTTCCGGAGGAGAAAAGGTAATGCAGGGTACCCTGCCTATATGGCTTGAAAATGGCTTTATTTCACTGTTATTGACCGCTACCAGCTTCTCCTTCTCTTTTGTATAGCTGATTTTCACCGTCACACCGTAGCCTGAACAATCCTTAAAAATGCTTTCAAGCAGAAAATAATCCGTAGCAAAAAGAAGACAATCACTATCCGCTGCACTGACAAACCCTTTTGTCAGTGCACAATAGTGGATACCTTCAAGAATCGAGGTTTTTCCTGATCCGTTATGGCCGTAAATGAGATTAATCCCTTCTGTCGGCTCAAAAACTGACGAGCGGTGATTCCTGAAATTCTCATACTGTATATGTTCAAGCAGCAATAATTCCCCTCATCGTTCAAAGCATCCCGGTTATTTCTGAGTAAGAAATGGTTAACAAGTAGAATGGGGCACATAAACGCTCCTCTCCCGACGTGTCGGGAGAGGAGATTTTTTTACCGATCATTCATAGATAGCTTAACGACAATAATTTGAAGACGATAACCATCAATTATTGATTCGGACAGGCATGACCAGAATAATCAGTTTATCATCCTCTTCCTCCTTGTGCGGCTTGAAAATAACGGCCGTTGTAGGACTTTTCAATTCTATACGAATCTCATTTTCATCAAGATGTGCAAGGGCAGCTTCGATAAACCGTGAATTAAAGCCGATGGTGATAGGTTCACCGTTGTAGGTACAGGGCAATTCTTCCTGTGCGGCTTCACCCTCATTGGTATTTTCGGCCAGTATTTTCAGCACTTCACCTTCAATAACAATCTTGACATCTCCGATACTTGAAAAACGCCCTACCCGCTTGACTGAATCATAGATCAAGGACCGATCAACAATCATATACTTGTCATGCTCTACAGGGATAACCGCATCATAATTTGGGTATGGTTCAACAATAAGAGCTGCATCAAGAACAATATTTCCGCTGATGAATCGCACAAAACGCCGCTCTGAATCGATACTCATGGTAACGGTTTCATACTGTGCAAGCTTCTGGATTATTGACAGAACTCTTGCCGGAACAACTATTTTCTGTTTTTCAGCAATATCCGTTGATGAGCTTTTTCTGCACCTTACCAGTCTGTGCCCGTCAGTCGAGACTGCGGTAATAACCGATCCTTCAAGTTCAAACAGTACACCCATCATGGCCGGCCGCATACCATCAACACTACAGGCAAAAATGGTTTTCTGAATGAGATCCTGAAGTTCCTCCGTTGCAAGTTCAAGAGAGATGTCGTAGATTTTCTCGTACTTCTCCTGTTTGCTTTCAAACTGGCAGGGTATTTTATAGCGACCCTTGTCAGTTTTGATGTGAACGGTACCATGATCACTGATCTCCTGCCTTTCGATGTCGAAGGTCACAGAGGTATCATACATGCTTCTGAGAAAATCCTGGAGAGTTCTCGCTTTGATTCCGATGTTGCCGCTGTCAGAGGTATCCACATCACTTCTTGCAGTAATGGAAAGTTCTCCGTCTGTTGCAAAAAGCGTCAGAGTTCCGGACTCTATGGATAGGTGAACATTTTCAAAACGAGGATCCATAGTTTTTGCAGGAATTGCCTGTGCAACCTTGCTTACAGCATCCTGCAGTTGACGAATTGAGGAAGTTAATTTCATCTGCTCCAACTTTTACTATTTAATATTTATAGAAATATTGTTGTTGTTGTTGAGAGTGTTGATATCTGGACAACTCCATTCAAGACTCTTCTATTGTATTATTAAAATTACAGTTAATCAAATTTTTCATAACCTCTTCTCTGTTGATAACCGCCTCTTTTTCAATCAGTCGGTCTGTGTGAGGTTTGTTGATAAACTATTTTCTGAACCTTTTCTGTTGATAACCCTTCACTTACCAAGATTGTGCCAACACCATCTTAACATGTTGTAAACATAACCATACCTACATTGAAAGAATCTCTATTCTTTTACGGATCTCTTCAATTTTTTTCCGCTCTTCGGTAAACGTATCGACTCTTTTTGTAATGGTAGTGACTGCGTGAATGACCGTTGAGTGATCTCTGCCACCAAAATGAAGGCCGATCGTCTTCAATGAGGAGTCGGTAAGGTTTTTTGCCAGATACATGGCAATTTGGCGACCGACAGCAATCTCCTTTTTTTTCGATTTTCCCTTCAGGTCATTGGGAGTAATGGAGAAGTAGGCACATACAGCTTTTTCAATCGTGTCAAGTGTCAGACGTTTTGTGGTATGGCGGATAATATCCTTGAGGGTTGATTTTGTGAAATTCAAATCAATTTCCCTGTTGTCAAGAGATTGTGCCGCAAGCAACTTGACAATGCATCCTTCAAGCTCCCTGACGTTTTCCGTTACATTTGTTGCAATGAATTCAATAACATCTTCATCAAGCGGAACGCCACCCTGGCGTAGCTTGCTGAGTATGATGGCCTTTCGTGTTTCATAGTCCGGAGGCTGAATATCTGCTGAAAGTCCCCAGTTAAAACGCGAAATAAGACGATCTTCAATACCTTTGATATCCTTTATAGGCCTGTCCGCAGAGAGGATAATCTGTTTGTTGGACTGGTGAAGGGTGTTGAAAATATGAAAAATCTCCTCCTGCGTTTTTTCCTTGCCGGAAAAGAACTGAATGTCATCGATGATAAGCACATCGATGGCCCGGTAAAAGGATGAAAATTCCTGTATTTTACCATTCTGTATTGCGTTAACAAAGTCAATCGCAAATTTTTCACTCGACACATAAAGCACCTGGGCAGATGGCCGGTTTTCACGAACACTGTTGCCGATAGCCTGCATCATATGTGTTTTTCCAAGCCCTACACCACCGTAGATGACAAGAGGATTAAAGGCGTTCTGGCCGGGACTCTGTGCAACGGATTTCGAAGCGGCGAATGCCAGTGAGTTGCAATCACCGCGAATGAGCGTGTCAAAGGTGTACTTGACGTTCAGATGCGTTTCAAAACGGGCCAGATCGCGTTCAAACGTTCCGTTTGTTTTGGTTTTTAACTCAACACCCTGGTTTGCCGCAATAAAATCACTGTTCATGGTGTTCTGGTGCGGCAGTTCAATCGTTACCGGCTGCCCCTGCGATTTATCCATAACGATTGAATACATCAATCCGGCCTCGGGGCCGATTACATCCTTGAGTGCCTGTTTTAAAAAGGAGGAGTAGTTCTCTTCAATCCACTCATAGAAAAATTGGCTTGGAACCTCAATGGTCAGTTCACTCCCGGAAAAGCTTAATGGTTTGATCGGGGAGAACCATGTTTTAAATGCAAGCGGATTTATTTTTTCTTTGATGGCTTCCATGCAGGCATCCCAGACCTGATGTTCCATTGAGGCGCTTTTCTGGTTTTTGGTCTGCGGATAGTCAGGGAGCGCCTTTGACGTAACTTCGGGCATAGAATACCGGGATTTGAGAGGTAAGGAGCGAAATTGTGCGAGCCATCAACATTTACTGTTCACAAGTTAGTGTTTTAAGTGGATAAAAAACAATTTCCTTTATGAAAATCCCGCAAGATTCTGTGCCCCGGCCGGCATAAGTTTTCAACATCGTATTTTATTTTATTTGTTGACTTTAACGGTATTCTTTGTTACAGTAGTCAACATGTGTGGATTCTTTCGGAAGGGCGTCCTGTCGGGGCTTTTGGGTTAGTGACTTTTTTTATCCACAAACCATCCACATTGTTGATAAGTTGAGGCGGGAATCCGATATTTTACCTCGTTGCATGTTGTTTTATGGGTAGAGACTCTTGCGGTGGACTGTACTATTTGTTATTGAGTGTTCATTGTGCTAAATTACGCGCCAAGTAATTTTGAATTATTATAAAAGTTTGGAGTTTTAAGCGATGAAAAGAACCTATCAGCCGCGGAATAGAAAAAGAAGGAACAAGCACGGATTCAGGTCGAGAATGGCAACCAAGAATGGTCGTAAAGTTCTTTCTGCAAGAAGAGCAAAAGGTCGTCACGCGCTTTCGGTCAGCAGCGCAATGGGTACGGCCGGACAGTAAGTAGTTTCCCGTCAGGCCTTCAGGCTGTCGGGTTGAATCAATTGCTCTTTTCAGGATTTGAACAAGCCACACCTTCACGCTCTGCGAAAGCATGAGATATTGAGAAAAAAGCAACTGATTTCCCTTTTGTTTTCAAGCGGGATCGGTGTGAGAGGTGATTTTTTGAAAATGGTCTATGCTGATCTCCGCCAGGAGAGCCGCTCTTTTCCAGGCGTTCCGGCCATTCTTTTTGCGGTAAGTAAAAAAACTGTTCCATCTGCAGTTCGGCGCAACAGGATAAAGCGCATGATGAGAGAGGCCTACCGGATTGAACGGTCATCGGTAATAAGGAGCAGTAGCGATGAGCAGGATGGTGCTGAGGCAAAGAGACTCTGTATTGTCTTTCTTTTTACGGGCAGAAAAAAAACACTCCCGGAGTTGCAGGAATTCAGGGAGGAGATCAGACGGTTAATGCAGGGGATGAGACTTTCCTGACAGAGGGAGTCAAAGACAGGCTTTTATATCTAATGCAGCACTCATGACGGGCAGCGTTTTTTGCCGGATAAAGGATGAAAGCATGACTATCTGGAAGTATGTCAATGAGGTACCGATTTTACTGATAAAGTTTTACCAGGCCTTTCTTTCGCCTCTGCTTGGCTCTTCCTGCAGATACTACCCCACCTGTTCCGCCTACGCGCTTGAAGCTTTTCGCACTCATAATTTTTTTTACGCCCTCTGGTTGACAGTGTGGCGTATTCTTCGATGCAACCCCTTTGCAAAGGGCGGGTTTGACCCGGTACCCTTGCGTAACAACGATCTTCACTGTAAAATTAAAGAGAGAGGTAATGGATAGAAAATCATTGACAGGCCTTGCGCTTATTGGCTTGATTATGTTCGTCTGGCTGCAGTTCATGTCGCCGGAGAAAAAACTGTTACAGTCACCGGAAGCGGTGAAAATAGAGCAGACCAATCCGCAGGCACTTTCATCCCCTGTGGCAGCGGCTCCTTCCGCGGATACGTTCGGTGTTTTTGCCACGGCGTCCGGAGGTCGTGAGCAACTCGTAAAGGTGGATAATGATCTTTTCAGGGCAACACTCTCTTCCAAAGGCGCCACACTGAAGTCACTGGTTCTGAAAAAGCATCTGAATGGAGAGCGCAAGCCGTTCGATCTGGTCAGCAACACTAGGAACGGAGCTCTTTCACTGCTCTTTCTGACCCGTGAAGGGAAAAAAATCGATACCCGCGACCTCTATTTCAGCACGGTAACGCTTGATTCAGTTCGTGCTATCAGCGGCAAACAGAGCTACGCCGTGCGTTATCACCTTGACATTGCCCCTGCCCAGGCTATTGATATTACCTGGCTCTTTTCCGGCGACAGCTATAAAGTCGGCTATGATGTCAAGCTTACAGGATTTGCCAGTGAGCTTGCCGGTAATGAGTATCAGCTCCAGTGGGATGGCGGACTCGGTTATTCGGAAAAAAACCGGAAGGATGAGTCACAGAGTGTGCTTGCAGGCGCCTATCTTGGCGGAAGCCTCGTTAAGCTTGATGCGGCCAAAGAGAACGAGACCTACCGTGAAGAGCAGTCCGGAGAAGCCAAATGGGTAGCAGTCCGCAACAAATATTTTGTTGCAGCGCTTATTCCCTCCAGGCGTACGGAAGGCATCCATCTTGATGGAAAAAGAACGGCCGGTAACGAGTTTGAGAACTATACGGCAGCCCTGAAAATGGGCGTTCCATCAACCGGAACGGTATCAGATGACAAGTTCAGCCTCTATCTCGGGCCGCTTGACTACAATATTGTCAAGTCACAGCATGCCGACCTTGAAAAAATCATGGACTTCGGCTGGGACTGGCTGACGAGACCTTTTGCCGAATTTATCATTCTGCCGGTTTTCGGCTGGATGAACACCTTTGTAAGCAACTACGGTCTTATCATTATCATTTTTGCCTTCCTGATCAAGCTGGTCACCTACCCGCTTTCAATGGCTTCGACGAAGTCCATGAAAAAGATGTCGGCACTTCAGCCGGTGCTCAAGGAGCTGCAGGAGAAGTATAAGGATAACCCGGCAAAGCTGCAGAGCGAGCTTGGCAGGATCTACAAGGAGGCAGGAGTCAACCCGATTGGAGGCTGTTTGCCGGTGCTGTTGCAGATGCCGCTGCTCTTTGCCATGTTCTATGTGTTCCGCTCCTCGATAGAGCTTCGTCAGCACAGCTTCCTCTGGGCAAAGGATCTCTCCGTTCCGGATTCCATACTCGATTTCGGATTCAGCATTCCCATGTACGGAAATCACATTGCGGTCTTCCCGATTCTCATGGCGGTGACGGTTTTTATTCAGCAGAAAATCACGCCGACGACGCAGAGCAATGATCAGATGAAGGTGATGATGTACATGTTCCCGGCCATGATGCTCCTCTTTTTCAACAACATGCCGGCAGGCCTCGGACTCTACTATCTGATGTTCAACATCTTCAGTGTGGCGCAGCAGTTCTATATCAACAAGACCACCACTGCCGCCGATATGCCGAACGTGACACTCACAGCGCCCTCTTCAGGCGGATCCCGTAAAAAGAGCAAAGGGGCGTCGAAAAAGTAAATAGTGGTGTTATGGCGCCAATCGAGCAGGCCGATGTGTGGCTTTTCCGGTTACTGAACCTTCGTCTGGTTCATCCGGCAGTAGACGACCTGATGGTTTTTCTGACCAACGGCTCCCTTTCCCGTCATATCGGCATTCTGGCAGCGCTCTTTATGGTCATCCGCAGGGGCAGGCAGGGTTTTCTTGTAATCCTGCTTGCCCTTCTTGCTGTCGGCATGGCTGATTTCATTGCCTCCGGTATCTTCAAACCGCTTGTCGAGCGCATCCGCCCCTGCTTTGCCCTTGATCAGGTACGCCTGCTCATCCATCAATCGAGGAGCTACTCGTTTGCCTCATCCCATGCGGCGAACTCGGCAGCGGTTGCCGCCATGACCTGGATTTTCTTTCACCATGGCGAGAGGATCGAAAAACTCTTTACCACGCTCATGATAGCCTACGCGCTTGCCATCGGCTTTTCGAGGATCTACGTCGGCGTTCACTATCCCGGAGATGTGCTTGGCGGCATCATGATCGGACTTTTCAGTGCAGCCATTGTCTATCTGCTCTTCTCCTGGATCGTGAAGAACATTGTTCAGCCACGCTTCATGCATCAAAATGCCCTTTCCGGTGAGTGAAGTGTATTGGGGAGTCGATCTTGGCGGCACCAAAATCGAGGCGGTGGTGATTGATGGCGCCCTGAAGCCCATCTGTCGTCGCCGTATTGCCACAGAAGCTGAATACGGCTACAGCCACATCCTTGAGCGCATCAGTACGCTTCTCGGCATGGTCTCCCGAGAGAGCGGAATTCCCATACCGGAGCGGATAGGGATCGGCACACCCGGACGGTATGATACTCTCCCGGGTGTCATGAAAAACTCCAACACGGTTGCACTGAACGGTCGCGATCTGAAGCGCGATCTTGAGCAGCTTCTCCATCGGGAGCTGCTCATTGAAAATGACGCCAACTGTTTTGCCCTTGCTGAATCGATGCTTGGTTGCGGGGCTTCCTTGATGCGTGATCCTTCAAAAATGGCCTTCGGCATTATTCTCGGAACCGGTGTCGGCGGCGGGATAGTGTGCCACGGAAGGGTTCGTCACGGCGCCCACGGTATTGCCGGAGAGTGGGGGCATAATGAGCTTATGCCGGATGGAGAGGCCTGCTACTGCGGCAGGAGGGGCTGCGTGGAGACGGTTATTTCCGGCCCGGCGCTTGAGCGCTACTACAAAGCTCTTACGGGCAGTTTCAAGCCGCTTTCACAGATCGCTTCTGATTGCAGCTCGGATACCGCAGCGGCAGAGACCATCGAGCGCCTGCTCTTCTGTTTCGGCAAAGCACTCGCCCGGGTGATCAACATCCTCGACCCCGATCTCTGTATAATCGGCGGAGGAGTCGGTCAGGTTGAGCAGTTGTACTCACCGGAGGCCCGTATAGCAATCGAGCGCCACCTCTTCAACAGCGAACTCCGCATCCCCATCCTCAAGCCCCTCCTCGGCGACAGCGCCGGCGTATTCGGCGCCGCGCTACTCTCATTCAAGCCCATAATTTCTTGAGCTGTTTGCTGTTTGTTGACATTATTGTTAACCTTTGCAATGTGTGAAATTAATTTATTACCAATGAGTGACTTGCAGAACTATATCGCAACACGTAAAGCGGAAGATCCTGAGTTTGCTGAGGGTTATGATGAAGGGTACAGGAACTTCAGAATCGGGGTGATGCTGAAGCAGGCAAGGAATAATGCCGGGCTGACACAGGATGAGCTTGCAGAAAAACTCAAGACGCACAAGTCAGCTATCTCACGAATTGAGAACCACGCGGAAGATATAAGGCTCTCTACGCTCTCACATTATGCCGAAGCTTTAGGGAAAAAACTTGAAATACTGATTCAGTAACAGGGTTTCGTTATCAATCAACAGTTCACTGTCGTGTCAGCCATCAGCAGAGCTGAATGGAATGAATACCGTTTCGTAATTCCTGCAAAAATTGGCAAACTCGCCTTTGTATCGCGTAAATAAAATTTCTTAACAAAAAATTTACGAGATACTAACCTATTAATTTTATTCATTTTAAATGAATGGCATTAAGTTTTCTTTACGTAAATTTTTTCTTCGCGATCTATTTTACGAGAACCCATTGCGGACTCACCATACTTCCGCTATTAACGATCAATCGATTTCTGCGAAGTTCTCCAATCAGGTTGCCGATCTTATACTTTTTCTGCTTGTCGCTCATCCAATCGGGCAACTTATTCCATAGTAATTCATTAATGTCCTTACGGGTCAGTGACCCATGTTCGCCAATCGCTTTGCGGATAAAGTCAAGGTAATACTGTTTATCAAACGCCCTGTTTTTGCTATAAGAAGCTTTTTGGCCAGTCTTTTGTGCAACGGCTCTGGCTATATAAAAATTTGGTTTCCGTCCTTCGATAAGGGACTTGGCTTTAAGCAGTTTTTCTTCGTCACTGTTGAGTGGCTGACGTTTTTGCACCTTATCAAGCCCCATGATTTCGCTGAGAGTCAACTCGCCATTTACAGCAAGTAGCCTGGCATAGTCCATATTCAGTACTTTGCCGGTGAGCATCAATTTTACCCGATTGCTTGAAAGCTCGTAATCAGGTAATGGAAAAAACCGTGCCTTTTGAAGCAGAAACAATTTCCGAATTCCACCTCCTGCTGTATCCACCATTTTCAGATTAAACATCGCTGTTGCTAAAAAGCGGTTCCGATAATGTTCCTCCGGAGCATCTTCCATAACGACACGTTGCACATTACCGGGAACAAAACTTCCGAGATTGGTGAAAATCAGAGTCTCCTCTCCTTCAACAACATTGATACGCCCACCCAAAGTATAATCTTGATGGGCAATGCAATTATTCAAAGCCTCACGAATGGCATAGGGCTCATATTGATCGACCTCTTCAGGAAAAAGAGTTCCTTCAGGGATGTAGCGGTATTTCAGGTTACGGATTTTTGCATAAACCTTGTCAACTGCAAGTAAGAGCGGTAATCCGAACAATGCATAATCCCGGTCATTGCCCTGATGATCTTTGAGTAACCAGCGAATTTTGACGTCGGCAGGCAATAAAAAATGCTCAGACTCATCTTTGCCCAACAAAATCAGTGCTGTTCGGGTTAATTTTCCTTTAATGGCAAGTTTGAGAGGGGTGCAGGGACGTAAGTGACAGAGGTAACAAGCCAAGGCAAATCACAATCCCCAATACATCAGGGGTTCGTCAGCGACGCAACATCCGGCTCATGCCTGCCCATGAAATCCGCAGCACTCCTGCAACCTCCCCAACAAGACTTCCGGACATAGATTACCGTTTTGTTGTTTTCTGCCTTTTTGCCAATCCGCTTTACGTCATCCTTCCGGTCTTTATCTTCAAGCGCAATACCCGACCTCTCGATTCCACGAACCATCACATGATGCAGCGATCCCGGCGTATCCAGCCGTGCTCCTCGTGGCATCGCCTCTCTCCTTTCATGGATTCAGAATATTTTCGCTTTCAGATTACTCGACGTTAGATAAAGTTTTTAGCTACGGAACAACGTCCCCTATTCTGATCGTACCATTGCTGTATATCGTGGCATGACTCGGGGTCATGATGGCTGGCTATGCCTTTCATGTAAGTAACTTTCATACTTTACTCATTGCCGGTTTTCATCGGCGCTTTCAGAGCGTCCCCTATTCCCCTATTCCCCAGGTGTTTATCGGCTTAAGTTGTCTGACAAGCGGTTATCGCTCAATTTAGGGCTTCATCAATAATCTATTTGACGAATTCGCTGCTGCCGATTCTCCGTTCATCACTGAACTACCGTTCACCTCACAGCATCAAGTAAAACACTTCCGACCATCCACCAATTAAACGGACTAAACCCCCGCCGCTTTCCAGTCACCTTTATCACTTACGTCCCCTACTCATTTCACTCTCTTCTCTGCTTTGAAATATCATCAGCCTGTTTTGCATGAAGGTCGGTCTCTGGCCGTTGAAGGGTACTTCTGAGGTGCAATGATGGGCATTTTTAACCTGAATAATTCATGAGCAACGGGCGCAGGAGATTTTCGAAGTAAAAGTCCGA